>DATKWP010000453.1:0-2750 GCA_035529535.1 Anaerolineae bacterium
CTGGGCAGAGAGCACCAGGGGTCAGGGTGCCACCTTTAGCTTCACCTTGCCCCTGATTTCGCCAGAAGCGAGCTAGGGCGTCGTCGACAACTCCACCAGACCCAGCCGGTCCCAAAGCCGGCAGCAGGTGACGAGCAGCTCCGTGGCCCTCTTCCCCGTCTCCAACTCGATGAGGTCGCAAATCTCCTGGACGTTTCGCTGACCGTCCGCCCAGTACAGGAGCATGGCTGGATAGGCGTATGTGGCCTCGGGGCTTTCCCGGTATACGCGCCACCACCTCTCGTACTCCTCGTCGCTCATCCTGTTGATGAAGTTCTTGGGATCGACAGGCCCCGGGCATAGCCGCCTGGGAACGATGGAGGCCGCCTCCTCCTCCCACTCGCCTGCCTGCGGCTTTGGGGGAGAGTGCGGGACCAGGTTGGCGATCCTGGCCAGTTCACCTTCGGCGAATTCGCGGGCCTCTTGCTGCCAGGCGGATACATCCACATCGGCCAGCCGCCGGATGGATGCCAGGGCCCTCACTGTACGTTCCTCGAGAAACCGGACGCGTCTCGCGAGCTTGGCCGCGTCCTCCCCTTGCTGGTCATTTCCGGTCGCTCGGGTCACGGCGTCCCTGGTCAGAGCCAGGATCCGCGTCTTGTGTCGGGACAGGACCTCCTCGGCCAGCCAGGGAACCTCTTCGGTTCCGGCGTTGGCCAGGAAGTATGCGTAGGTGGCAGCCACGGTCCCGACGCGGGCCAGCTGGGAAGGGTCAACTTTCTCCAGGGTGTCGGTGCTGGTATGGTAGAACTTGTCAGGCCACTGGTTGATCATAGGGCAGGGCACGCCGACGCTGGGGTCGATGAGCAGGCAGTGGTCGCTCCCACCGGAGAATGAAGTGGTGGCGTGGCGCACCCCCGCGCCGCTTCCCAGGCCGGCGAAGTTGGTGGCACCCGTCGATGTCTCTTCCACCAGGCGCACCACGAGATCGTCAGCGAAGTTAGCGAACGAGGCCGGCGCCTGTTCGATGGTCATGGTACTCCCGCACAGGTCCTGGTCCTCGCCCACCATGTCCAGGTTGAGGGCCGCGATCATGCGGGGGATCGAGCTTTCATTGTTGGCCAGGTACGCGGCGAGTCCCAACATCTCCGGGACGAGAAGAAACCTGATGCCCCGGCGCGGCTGGCCCAGAGTGCCCTCTGAGATCAGTGCTTGCACAGTGCGAGCTACTTCGAGGACCGTGGCCGATCCTGAGGCGTTGTCGTTGGCGGCGCCCTGAGGGTGACAGAGATGGGCCAGGAGCACCACCTCCTCGTCCGTCTGGCCGGGGATGAGCGCTGATACCACGTCGATCTGGCCGTCGGAGAACCTGCTGTTCACCGTGGCCTGAACCCTGACGGGTGGTTTGCCTTCTCGCTGGCGTTGCTTGATCAAGGCGCGCAGGCGGGCGCCCTCCTTGGGCGACAGGACAAAGCCAAAGCACTTCGTTTCGCCCCCGTACCACCAGAAAGAGTTGTATTGCAGGGCATCGGGCAGGTCCATAGGATGTCGCAGGCCGGGTAACTCCTTCAACGCGTCGGTGATGATACCTACCGCTCCGTGCTTTTCCACCGCCAGGCGGTGGACGCGATCCCGGTCACCCCTGGTCAGTACCACCTTGCCTTTGAGGTCCAGGCCCTCGTATTCGGCCCACTCTTCGCCATCTTCGAGGAGCACGACCTCGGCCTCACCCTGGAAGGGGGCGCTGCGCTGGAAAAGGCTGAGCCTGGCCTCGTTGTAGTCGGCGAGCTTCTTTCTCGCCTCTGGGGGGTCTATGAGGTGAAGCACACCTTCGCTGGCCTCCCATTCCTGGAACATGGGCCATCCCCAATAGAGAGTGCCCTCCCCCGCCGGGAAGCCCAGCACCTCGGCCTGCACGCCGAACTGCTCGAAGCGCTCCTGGCAGTACTGGGCTGCTCTGCGGAATCCGGGGGTAGCCTGGATGCGGTGGTATCTGGCAATCTCGGCCACGTAGTTCTTAGCCAGGTGCCCCGACACGCGCTCTTGCATCGTGGCCAATGTCCTCCCGATCACGCTACTCCTCCCAGGGATATACTACATGCGGCAGATCGAGGCGACGGATGGACCGTCGCCTGGCGGGGGGATTGGGGTCGTGGTGGTCTCACTAGCCGTCGACAGAAGTGTCTACAGGTTGCGCCTCTGCCGCGGACCGTCGGCGATGACGGTAGACCAAAATGGCCACGGCAGCGACCATGATCAGCAGGGAGATCGCCTGCGCAGCCGCGAGGGGACCGAGCATCCAGGCATCGGGGCGCTGGAGCTCCACGAGGAACCGGCCCAAGGGATAGAGGATGCAGTAGACGAGGAACACGTCGCCTTTCAGCAAACGGTCCCCGAACCGGCGGGCCACGTACATCAGGACCACAAAGGCCACCAGGCTCCACAAGGACTCGTAGAGGAAGGTGGGGTGGAACCGCGTGGTCTCGGGCAGGTTGGCGAACTGGGGCAAGCGGAAACGGAGGTCGATGGGAATGCCCCAGGGGACGGTGGTGGGGTATCCGTATAGTTCCTGGTTGAAGAAGTTGCCCCAGCGTCCAATGGCCTGCCCCAGGGCCAAGCCGGGCGCCGCGATGTCTACCCAGGTGAGGAAATCCAGCTTCTGCCAGCGCGCATAGATGTAGACGGCGAGGACCCCTCCGGCGATGGCCCCGAAGATGCCCAGGCCGCCCTGGCGGATCATGAAGATCTCCACAGGGTGCTGGAGGTAGTAG
>DATKWP010000454.1:0-4578 GCA_035529535.1 Anaerolineae bacterium
GGCGCCGGGCGTGGCTACCAGAACGTGGTCTTCGTCATCGTCGGCACCGGGATCGGCGGTGGGATGATCCTGGACGGCCACCTGTATCGGGGCGCCAGTATGCTGGCCGGTGCTGCGGGTTGGTTCGTGTTGAAGGATGGCCCGGTGTCGGAAGAAACCGCCCTGCGGGTGGGGCACTGGGAAAGCCTGGCCGCCGGGCCCGCCATCGCCCGCTCCGCAGCCCACAGGCTGCGACGGGGTGAGCAGCCTTCCATCCTGCGCCGCCAATGCCCTCACCCCTACGATGCGCTGACGGCAGAGGCGGTCTTTGCTGCGGCGCGACAGAGGGACGCCTTGGCCTGTGACGTGGTCCGTCACACCGGTGAGGTCCTCGGCGCCGGCATCGCCAACATCGTCAGCCTGCTCAACCCCGAGGTGGTCATCCTTGGTGGCGGCGTGTGCGCGCAGGCCGACCTGCTCGTTGACCGCATCCGGGAGGTCGTCCTTCGCAATGCCCAGCCCATTTCGGCCAGGGCGGTGCAGATTGTCCCATCCCAGTTGGGCGACGCCGCCGGCCTGCTGGGTGCCGCCAAGGCCTTGTTACTGTACTGCAAAGCAGTCTCCCCCCTCTCCCTGCCAGGGAGAGGGTTGGGGTGAGGGTAAGGTTCGCACTATGCCGAGTCCCACCCTCCTCCTGCCCCCTCCCTGTGAGGGAGGGGAGAATCTGACTACGGAAAGGGAAACATGGACGAGAGATTCATCCCTATCGCCGCCTGGTATACGGGCGGGAGAACCCGCGCCACCATGGTCCGCCCACCGCGGCCGGGCGATCGTGAGCGTTGGAAGCACGACCTGCAAAACATCGCCGGCTGCGGCTTCAACACCGTGCGCTGTTGGGTGGACTGGGCCACCGGCGAGCCACAGCCCGGCGACTATCGCTTCGAGGCGCTCGATCTGCTGATGGACCTGGCCGAGGAGGTGGGCCTGCGCGTCATCGTCCAACTCTACCTCGATTCGGCCCCCGACTGGCTGGTGAAATACTACCCCGACTGCCGCTACGTCTCGGCCGGCGGCGTGCCCGTGGATTCTCAGGGCGCACCCGGCTATTGCTACGACCACCCCGGCGTGCGCGCGGCCGCCGAGCGCTTTATGCGCGCGCTCGCCGGCCACGTCACCGCCCGCCCGCCCTTCCTGGCCTGGGACCTGTGGAGCGAACCGCACATCGTCCAGTGGGGCTACTTTGACTTCCTGCCCCAACCGGCCGCGTTTTGCTACTGCCACCACACCGTCCAGCGCTTCCGCGACTGGCTCCGCCGCCGCTACCCGAGCCTGGAAGCGCTCAACGAGGCCTGGTACCGCCAGTTCTCCAGTTGGGACGTGGTGCTCGCCCCCAAGTTCATCTCCCTCATGACCTACACCGAGTACGTGGACTGGTTGCAGTTCATCATGGACAAACTGGCCGAGGATCTGCGCTGGCGGCACACAACCGTGCGCCAGGCCGACGACCACCTGACCACCAGCCACTCGGCCATCCCCTCCATCCTCTCCCTGCCCACGGACGAGCAGGGCTCTCCCGACGACTGGCGCATGGCCCGCCAGGTGGACGTCTGGGGCACTTCGCTCTATCCCAAGCACGTCGGAGCGCGCGAAACGAACGACCCGTCGTTTCGGGCCGCCATGCTCGCCGGCACCCGCTCCGCCTGCGCCTCCGTCGGCCGCCCGTACTGGCTGGGAGAACTCCAGGGCGGGCACGGCTACGTCGGGTTGTTTGCCTCCCCCGTGACCGCCGCCGACGCCCGTTCGTACGCCTGGCACTCCATCGCCCACGGTGCCAAGGGGCTCTGCTTCTACGCCTGGCACCCCATGAGCAGCGGCTACGAGTCGGCCGGCTTCGGCCTGGCCAACCTGGACGGCACCCCCAGCGAGCGCGCCGTGGCCGCCGGCCAGGTCGCCCAGGTCGTCACCCGCCACATGGACCTCTTCTACGCCGCCAAGCCTGTCCGCGCGCGGGCGGCTATCTGCTGGAACGTGCTCTCCAACGTCATGTGGGTCTGTATGCGCCAGCCCCAGCACTACATCCCCAGCCGCAGTACTATCGGCGCCTACCGGGCGCTGTACCAGGAGCACGTGCCCGCCGACTTTATCCACGTGGACCAGATCGCCAGTGGTAAACTGGAGGATTACGACCTGCTATACCTCCCCTTCTCTTTCATGATCTCCCGGGCCGCAGCGACCAGGATCGAGGAATTCGTGCGCCAGGGTGGGGTGGTTCTGGCGGAAGCGCGCACCGCCTGGAACGACGAGATGGGCACCTGTGGCGAGGCAGTGCCCGGCCTCGGGCTGGAGCAGGTGTTCGGCTGCCGGGAGCGGGGCGCAGAAGGGGTGCCGGAAGACGTCGCCGTGCCGATCCACGTCACCCGCGACCACGCGGCATTGCCCTTGCTGAAAAAGGGGGACGTGCTGGCCGGCGCCCGTTTCCGGGAGGAGTTGGAGGTCCTGTCCGAGACGGCCCAGGTGGTGGGGGAGTTCGAGAATGGTGGCCCGGCCATCGTCGTCAATCGCTACGGCCAGGGCTGGGCGATTTTCATCGGCACCATGCTGAGTCTCGGCTTTTTCAAGTTCCACGATGGTAACGCCGGACGGCTGCTCAAGGGCCTGGCCCGGCTGGCAGGAATCGAGCCGCCGGTGCAGGTGGAAGGGATTCCGGGAGGGTTGGACGTCGAGCCGGTCCTGTTGGAAGGGGAAGATGGAGATAGCCGCCTCTTCCACATCCTCTTCGCCTTCAACCACACCGACCAGGCCGTCCAACCTCAGTTCCGGATCTCCCTACCCCAGGGAAACTATACGGCCACGGACCTGGTGGCCGCCCAGCCGGTGGCGTGCCGCTATCAGGATGGTCGCCTGGTGCTGAGTAAGCCGCTGGAGCCGGGAGAGATCTGGGTGGTCCAGGTCCGCGGGTAAGATATTCTTCGCTGCGCTCAGAATGACAATGTTGTCATTTATCCTCTCTCGCGTTATAATCCCCGCGCAATGAGCAAGATCGCACGCTTCGAAGCCCTGGCCGAGCGACTGGTGGAGGGCACCTTTGCCCGCCTGTTTGCCGGGCGGCTCCGCCCGCTGGAGGTCGCCACGCACCTCACGCGCGCCCTGGAAGACGACCAGGTCCTCTCTGCCGACGGCACGCCCCAGGCTCCCACCCACTACTGGGTCCACCTGCATCCCGCAGACTGCGCGGCGCTGGCGGTGGAGCAACCGGGGCTCGAGGCGGAACTGGCCCACCACGTGGCCGAATTGGCCGCCCAGGCCAACCTTATGCTGCAAGTCACCCCCGTCGTGCACGTGGTGCCCGACGAGGGGATCGGCCTGCGCCAGGTGCGCGTCGAGGCGCGCTGGATGCCCGAAGAGGCCGATGCTCTCGAAAGGACCCGCCAGATGGAGGACAGTGCCGAGGAGGCCGAGGCCGCTGCCACCGCCGTCCCCATGGGCCGCCCATTCCTGATCCTGGAAGGCCGCCGTCACGTGAATCTCTTGCAGCCCGTGATCGCGGTCGGACGCGCGCTCGACAACGACCTGATCATCGAGGACCCGCGCATCTCCCGCCACCACGCGCAACTCCGCCTGCGCTACGGGCGCTACGTGCTCTACGACCTGGGCAGCGCCAGCGGCACGCAGATCAACGATTATCCGATCGAGGAGTGTGTACTACACTCCGGCGACATCATCTCCTTCGCGGGCGTCCAGGTCATCTACGGCGAAGATCCGCCCACGCCGGGGCTGCCGTCGAGTAGCGAGGACACCCCGTTCCTTGCCCCTCAGGAGGTTGAGCCCGACTAGCGATGGACGTGCTGCTGCTCGTCTTACGCATCCTGCTGGCCCTCTTGCTCTACGCCTTTCTGGCCGCCATCCTCGTCATGCTCTGGCGCGACCTGCGGCAGGCCGCCGCTGGCCGCGAGGTCACCCGCCCGGCCGGGCAACTGGTCGTGCTGCACGCGGCCGACGATGCCCTCGCCGTGGGCGTTGCCTTTCCCTTGCAGCCGGTCACTTCCATCGGTCGCTCGCCGGCCAACACCATCTCGATTCCAGACACCTACGCTTCCGCCCACCACACCTTGCTCACCTGGCGGGAGGGCCAGTGGTGGCTGCAAGATCGCGATAGCCGCAATGGGACGCTCCTCAACGGCACGCGCATCAGCGGCCCCACCGTCGTCAGCGCGGGCGACGTCATCGGCGTGGGCCGCACACAACTGAAACTGGAGTTGGAGTAATGGACCTGGGATTGCACGACAAGATCGCCTTGGTGACCGCCGCCAGCAAGGGGTTGGGCCAGGCCGTCGCCCTGCGCCTGGCCGAGGAAGGAGCCCACCTGGCCATGTGCGCGCGCGGCGAAGCGGTCCTGGCCAGGGCGGCCGCCGAGATCGAAACGCAGACCGGCCGCCAGGTGTTGGCGCTCCCGGCCGACGTCGCCGACCCGGCCACGCCGGACGCGCTGGTCAAAGCGGCCGTCGAGCGGTTCGGGCGGCTGGACCTGCTCATCGTCAACGCCGGAGGACCGCCGCCGGGGCAGTTCCTCGACCTGGCCCCCGCCGACTGGGAGGCCGC
>DATKWP010000455.1:0-2243 GCA_035529535.1 Anaerolineae bacterium
GTCCCGCCGTGCAGCTCCACGAGTTGTTTGGCGATCGCCAACCCCAGGCCACTTCCGCCGCCCGCCCTGGAACGGGACTTGTCTCGCCGCCAGAAGCGCTCGAAGATGTAGGGGAGGTCTTCCGGTGGGACGCCGGTGCCCGTGTCGGCCATGGCTACCTCTACCCATCCGCCGCTGGCGACTGCGGACAGGGTCACGCACCCACCCTCCGGCGTATGTGTAAGCGCGTTGGTCAGCAGGTTGCCCAGCACCTGGGCGACGCGCCGCCAGTCGGCCACGACCTTGGGTAGTGCGGCAGGCAGATTGAGCGCCAGTGTCACCCCCCGGTCGTCAGCCTGGGGGCTAAAGTTGACCTGGGCATCTCGCAGCAGGTCGCCCACGTCCATCGGTCGCTTTTCCAGCGGCAGTTGTCCTGCCTCGGCCAGCGCCAACAGGTGCAAGTCCTCCACCAGGTGGGTCAGTAACTGGGTTTGCTCCAGGATTGGCGCCAGGTGCTCCGGGGTAGCCGGATAGATCCCGTCCAGCACGCCCTCCAGTTTGCCACGGATGACGCTCAGCGGCGTGCGCAGTTCGTGGGCCACGTCGGCGGTCATGTTGCGGCGCAGCTCGTCGGCGCGCGCCAGTCCCTGCGCCATGTCGTTGAAGGCGGCGGCCAGCTCCCCGATTTCCCCGGGGTAAGGGGTGGGAACCCGCACGCTGAGGTCGCCGGCAGCCACCGCGCGCGTCGCTGCCGTCAGGTTCACCACCGGCCGGCTGATGAGACGCGAGAGCCCCAGGCTGACCGCCAGGGCAAAGCCGCCGACCGCCAGGCCGATCAGCAGAAAGCGACGCAACACCAAACTGAGCATTACGTGAAAGTCCTCGGTGAGATGGCCGAATGGGGGCAACAGCAAGTGGCCTACCAGTTGGCCATTCACCGTGATCGGAGCAGCCAGGGGCAGTTGCGGCAGGCGCAGAGTCTGCCCCAGTAGCGCACGGTCGCTGGTGGCTACGATCGCCCCATCGGGCGCGACCACGGCGTAGTCCATCTGCCACTCCTGGCTCCAGGGTCCCCAGGCGGGTGCACAAGGATAACCGGCGATCAGGGCGTCAACTCCATCCCAACTGCCATGCTGGCCGTAATAACCGGCCAGGCGATCCGCCCACAGGCGCATCAGCGCCGCGGGCTCGCCACCGCCGAAAGATTCCAGCCTGCGTAACGTCAAACGACCGGCCAGGAACGTCCCGCCGGCAGCCAGGAGTGTGACGAGAGCGAAAGCGACGAGCAGTTGCCAGAAGAAACCGACGCGGACCACCCGCCGAACCGCCATCAGGAACTTGATTTTGGCCATGCTCATTCCCCAAACTTGTAACCCACGCCGTAGACGGTGACGATGTAACGCGGCTCGTGCGGATCAGGCTCGATCTTGCGGCGCAGGTTCTTGATGTGCGAGTCAATCGCCCGGTCGTAGCCGGCGTAGGCCACCTCGTACACCAACTCCAGCAGTTGCTCGCGCGTGAAGGGCCGGCCGGGGTTGCGGGCCAGCACGGCCAGCAGGTCGAACTCGGTGGGCGTGAGCGAAACCGGCTGTCCGCTCACGGTCACGCTGCGGTTGGCCAGGTCCACTGCCAGTTCGCCCGTGCGGACGACGCCCGACGGTTGGCCGTGGCCCCCGGCGCGCCGCAGCACCGCCCGCACGCGGGCCACCACCTCGCGGGGGCTGAAGGGCTTGGTCACGTAATCGTCGGCCCCCAACTCCAGGCCGATCAGCCGATCCGCCTCCTCGATGCGCGCCGTCAGCATGATGATGGGCACGTCGCCCAAGGTCGGGTCCCGGCGCAGGCTGCGGCAGACGTCCAGGCCGTCCATACCTCCTGGCAGCAGCAGGTCGAGCACCACCAGGTCAGGACGCTCGTGACGGGCCAGGCTCAAGGCCGTTTGCCCGTCACGAGCGGTGAGCACCCGGTAGCCGGCCTGCTTCAGGTAGTCGCACACGACCTCGACGATGTGAGGTTCGTCGTCCACGACGAGAATCGTCTGATAAGCCATTGCGCACAACCTCTGGGTCGGTAGATTGATAGGTGGTAGACTGGTGGGTGGGTCAATTGACCCCTTCGCTCCCCAGTTTACCATAATTCTTCGATTTCCCAACCCACCAATCCCTCACTCGGATCAGCCAGCAACCCGTCCCAACTACTTCTCTTGCTGGGGAGTATTGGGCGCAGGCGGACGAGCCCAGCAGCGGCGACGCAAGAAAAGAATG
>DATKWP010000456.1:0-2826 GCA_035529535.1 Anaerolineae bacterium
CAGCGGGTGCGCCCAGCGGGCGTGCGCGTCGAGCGTGGCGCAGTCCATGCGGTAAGGGGCAAAGCGAGGGGAAACCTGTTGGCGCAATTGGGCCAGGATGCTCAGCCCGCCGCAATCCACGTCCGCCCACAGGAGCAGGGGAACCTCTGGAGCCAGGCCGTCGGCCAGGCAACGCAGGAGGTGGCGGCTGGCGGGCGACGGGTTGCCCCACAGGCATAGCGCCGCCAGACCCCGGCCTGCGCAGCGTACCAGTTCGTAGAACGAGGTCAGGTTCTCCACGCAGACGACGCGGGTGGCCTCGACCCACACCCGTTGTAGGCCCGCCGCCAGCGCGTTGGGAATTCCCACGGACGGAGAGAACTCGGCCAGGGACGTGATTTGCCCCTGGGAGTCCGCCAGCCACCAGGGGCCGGAGAGGAGCAGGTGGCCGGGGTTGGCGACCAGGCCCAGTTCGCGCAAGGCCTCCTGGTCAGATAGGGCACGCCAGGCGGGCTGGTGTTGGCGGGCCAGCCGGGCGATCGGCCCCTTGAGTGCGTCGAAGCGCTTGCTGTCGTTGAACACGCGCACACTGAAGACGCGGTAGGGGATCTCTTCTGTCGCGTCGTCGGGCAGCGCCAGGAGCGCCGCCAGCAGGTCCTGGTTCCAGCCGTCGTCGTCGAGGTCGAAAGGGGCGGGGGACTTGTCCGCTTTGAGTTGGGCCAGGCAGCCCTCCACCGCCCGCCCGCGCCAGCCATTGAGGCGGAAGCGGTCTCCCAGGAGCAGGTCGCCCAGCCGCCGGCAGCGCTCGGCCAACGGCTCGCGCCCCAGCAGCGTGTAGACTTGCCCCACGTGGTCCGCTGCCAGCGTCACCGCCTCGAGCAGGTGGCCCTGCTGCCCCGGCTGCCAGGCCAGGCGGACGAGTCCCCGCTTTTCCAATGCTACCCACTGCTCGTTGGCCGTCGTGCGCGGGACGGGGTCGGTCTGGCTGTAGTAGGCAGGCAGCGTGGCGGCGACGTCGTCCAGGTGGACCCGTACGGCGCGCCGAGATTCCTCGCTTCGCTCGGAATGACAGTGCGATGCTCTCCCCCGCCGCTCGTACACGTCGAGCAGGAGGTGGAGGAGGGAGGAGACGTCGGGAGTAGGGACAAAAGGGATAGCCATTGTGGTTCGTGTTCCGTGTTGCGTGTTCCGTGTTTCGTGTCACGCAACACGCAACACGCATTACGGATTACGCATTACGGATTACGCATTACGGATTACGCATTACGGATTACGCATTACGCATTCAACTCCTCCATCATCTGCCCCTTGTCAATCTCGATGACGAAGGCGTGGTTGTCCTTGCGCACGACGGTGCGCACCGAGTCCACGTAGGGCAGCAAACCGGCCGCTTTGTCGGGCGGGGTGGCCAGGAGGACCTGGAGTTTGCTATCTACCATAAACTGCAAGGCGCTGGCTGTGCGGGCGGTGTCCATCTTGTTGAAGGCCTCGTCGAACAGCGCCAGGCGGATGGTGTCCGAAGGGCGCGGCTGGTTGAGCCGGTAGGCCTGGGCGAAGGAAGCGACCATCGCCACGTAGAAGGGGGTCGTGGTCTCGCCGCCCGACTTTTTGGCCTTGATCTGGCTCAAGAGCGCCCGGTCGCCGTTGGGATAGTGGATGCGGATGTCGTAGCACAGGTAGTTGCGATAGTCCTGCAACTCGCGCAGTTCGGGCGCCATTTCCTCAACAGGGGCGGCCGTGAGCCGCTCGAAGAGCAGGTCCCAGCCCTGCTGGTGGCGCTGGCGAAAGTCCGACTCGAACAGCGACTCGCCCAGGATGTTCTGGCTGTCCATGACCATGTCGTAGACCGGGCGCAGCGCCGGCTCTGGCCGGGCGATGAACTCGAAGCGCTCGCCCCCAAAGCGCAGGTCCCCCAGCGTGGTGTTGAGGTAGGCCAACTGCTGGCGGGCGTCTTCGATCTGTTCGCGCAGCCGGTGGATAAAGTTTTCGACCAACTCTTGCTCGGCCAACGCGCGCTGCCCGGCGATGCGCGCCTCGTACTCGGGCAACTCGGATTGGGCGTAGCGCTCGCGCTCGCCCAGGTAGCGGGCGGCGTCCTCGTCGTCGTCGTAGCCGAACTGGTAGGTTAGGCTGTAACTCTGCTTGGTCTCGCGCAGGCGGGTGCGGCTGCGCTCCTCGGCGGTCTGATAGTCGCCCTCGTAGCGGACGGCGTTTTCCAGCACCACGTCCAGGGGTTGGCGCTGGCGACGCCGCTCGTACTCCTTGTCAATCTCGTCGCACAGGTCCTGGGCGGCAAGAGGCCCCAGGAACTGGCCAATCTCCTGGGCAGCCTGGTCGGCGATGCGCTCCAGGTTGGGGATGGTCTCGTGCGAGAGGGTTTCGAGGCGCGTTTGCAGCCCGCCGGCGCGCCGCTCCAACTCGCCAACCTCGGCCTGGAGCGCGTCCGCGGCTTGCTGGTGTCGCGCGACCTGGGCCTGCAAGGCGGCGACGCTCTGCGTGTCGAGCGCCGCGAGTTCCCCGCGCAGCGCGTCCAGCCGGGCGGCCAGGGCCGGGATGGTGTCCAGGCCGGGCAGGTCGTGCTCCAGGGCCAGAAATACCCGCACCTTGTCCTGGGTGAGCGCCAGCCGTTCCCGCAGGGCGGTGTCCTGGGCCTGCAAGGCCAGCAATTCCTGGCGAATGGCCTCCAGGCGCTCCTCGCGCTGCGCGATCTGGCGCGGGACGGCCCGTTCGCCGATGAACCAGCGGCGGTAGGTGCGCGGGTCGAGGTGGCGGGTGGTGTAGGTGCGCCGCACGAAGCACTCGCGGGTGACGGCGGTGCGGTAGTCGCGCAGTTCTTCCAGCGTGTCG
>DATKWP010000457.1:0-5512 GCA_035529535.1 Anaerolineae bacterium
GCCAGGATGATGATCGGACTCACGCCGACCAGCGTCGCCACGCGCTGTTGCAGGCCACCGAAGATGACGTTGGAATTGGTGTTCGAGCCGGTCATGAACGCTCCCAGCGCGCCGATGAACGGGGAGACCAGCGGGAAGGCCGGCCCGGCCACGCGCGCCAGTCCGTCGGCCAGGAGGTGCGTCATCCCCGCGTGTTCCATCGTCACCGCCATCCCTACCATCGCCGCGATGCCCAGGCTCGAGCGCCCCGCCCGCTGGACGATGGTCCGTCCGATGCGGCGGATCGTCCCAGGGGTATAGCGGCGCTGGTTGCGGAACACCAGGTAGGTGATGATGGAGGCATACATCAGGAGCGCCCCGGCGTGGCCGAAGACGTCTATCGTGCGGCCCTCCTCCGCCGGCGTGACCCAGCCGCGGGCGGTGGCCAGTTCGGGGAACTGCACGCGGATGACCACCTGGCCCAGGAAATCCTGCACCGGGGGGATCAACTGGGCCACCAGCACGATGGCGACGAGCAGGACGTACGGGAACAGGGCCCAGGTCAGGGGCATACGTGGGTGAGCCGTCACGGAACCCCCCACTACTGTGGGGCCCCCACCTACGTGGGGGGCTTGGTGGGGGGCTTGCTGAGGGCCTGGGTGAGCCGTCACGGAACCCCCCACTGCGTGGGGGGCTTGGTGGGGGGCTTGGTGGGGGGCTTGTCGAGGGGCCTGCCAGCGCGCCCAGGCCACTCCGGCCGCCAGCCCCGCCAGCCCGGCCACCATCCCCCCCAGCGACCACAACCCCTGGGTGACGCACAGGAACTGGCTCCCGGCCATCACCAGCCCGATGAGCAGTAGCGGTGCGAGCCCTGCCCGAAGTGTGCGCTTTCCGCCTGCCGCCCACAGTGTCCCCGCCCCGCAACCCAGGCAACACAGCCCCAGCAGACCTGCGGACCAGGGGGCCAACTCCTCTCCACTGCGCCCTGTCGCCGCCACGAGGGCGTAGAAGGAGGAGCCGAGCGATCCGAAGGTGACCGCCCAGGCGTGGCCCACCGACGAAATGATGACGGCGGCCAGGGCTGGAAAGCCCAACCCTACCAACAGCGGAGCGATGACCGCCACCGGCACGCCGAAGCCGCTTACGCCCTGCACGAAAGCGCCCAGCGCCCAGCCCAGGAGCAGTGCCTGCAGCCCCCGGTCGGGCGTCAGCCGGGGCAGTCCTGCGCCGATGGCTGCCAGGGCCCCGGCCTCGTCGGTGACGCGGAAGAGGAGGAGCGCTGCCCAGATGATGTACAGCACGAAGAGAGACAGCAGTACCCCCTTGAGTTGGGCGTAAGCCAGCAGTTGCCACCCCGCGCCGAAGCGGAGCGCTGCGATCAGCAGTGCCACGGCCCAGCCGACCGCTCCAGCCTTTTCTCCGCCCCACCGCAAGCGGAGCATCAGAACGAGGATGGCCAGGATCGGCAAGGTGGCCAGGAGCCAGTCGAGGTATAGGCTATCGCGCATGGCTTACAGGTGATAATCTCCAGATGCTTCCGGTTGGTACAGGATCTCTTTGACTGTCAGCTTTCTCAACCCTTCGGGGACTTGCCATTCGAACGTGTCGCCCACCCGGTATCCCAGCATGGCCGTGCCAATGGGGGCCAACACGGAGATCTTGTTCTGGCTGATGTCTGCATCTTTGGGAAAGACCAGTGTATAGATCGTCTCTTCGCCCGTGTCCAGGTCTACCAGGCACACCCTGGAGTTCATCGTGACCACGTCGCCGGGCACGTCCCTGGGGGCGACCAACTTGCCCCGGTTCAACTCCGCTTCCAGGTTCCTCAGGTCGTCTCTGCCGCGGTACCCCGCCCCTTTCGCGTCTGCGAGCAGTTCCCGCAGTCGCTGCACGTCGTATTCGGTGATATAGATCGTTCTAGCACTCGTATCCCTCATGGTCTTGGCCTCCTGGTTGCTTCAAGTGGTAATCCAAGTTCCCCCGAGATCTCCCAGTTCCCCTCGCTTTCCTGTCTATTTGACCGGTGCGACTACACCCGTGTCCAGGTCATACCTCGCCGCGACGACTTTCAACTTTCCCGCGTGTACCAGTTCCGACAGGACCGGCTCCGACGACCTCAATTGCTGTGCGACCATCGTAGCGTTGGCCACGACGGCATTGTCGAGCAGATCGCCGGGCAGACCTCTGGCCCGATCCACGGCCGGCTGGATCGCCGCGGCCAGGTCCGGCAGGTGTCCTTCCAGTTCGCCGCCGGCGACGGTGGCTCCTATGGCCCCGCACCTGGAGTGGCCCAGCACCACGATCAGGGGGGTGTGCAGGTGAGCTGCCGCATATTCGATGCTTCCCAACACGACGTCGTCCACGACGTTGCCCGCTACCCGCACTACGAACAGATCACCCAGGCCCTGGTCGAAGATTACTTCCGGCGGCACCCGGGAGTCGGCACAGCCCAGGACGATGGCAAAAGGATGCTGTCCGCCGCTCAGCTCCGCCCGGCGGGCGGGCGTCTGATGGGGATGCTCCTGCCTGGCGGCCACGTACCTCTGGTTACCGGCCAGCAATCGTTCCAGCGCCTGGTCAGCGGTCGGCATTTCTGCGATTGGCTTACTCATAGTTGCTGCTCCAGATGCGATGAAGTTGAGTTCCCCCGAGTTCCCCTCAGTTCCCCCGAGTTCCCCTGGGTTCCTCCTGTACTGCCTTCCCGCATTGCGGACAGAAACGGGCTTCCTCCCTCAGTTGGGCGCCGCAGTACCGGCAGTAGCGCGGCTGGCGGTCCGAGTGGGGGGGAGGCGCACCCGCTACAGGGGATGGGACTGGCCGAGGTCGCACGCGCCGGGCGCGTCGCCCCACGATCAACAGGCCGACCCCACCGAGGAACAAAAGACCCATTCCGGCACAGCCTATCCCTCCTACGAGCAACCCCAGAATACTGAGCCCCAACAGGCCCGTCCCGGCTCCGGAACGTGGCGCCGGCACCGGGGTGACGTAGGCCACCGGGGTGGGGGTGGGCAAGGGGGTAGGGGTGGCGGTGGGGCCAGTGGTGGGCGGGGGGGCAATGGTAGCCGCCGGTGTAGAGCTAGGGCCAGCACCGGGTGGCGGTGGCAGTTGCAGCCGTCCGTAACCGTAGCCGGTATCCGGGCCGCCGGCACCCAGGTCCACGACGTCGGCTAGCAGAGAGTCCACCACCTCCTGGCGGCTGAACTCCGGGTGGGCCTGCCAGACCAGCGCAGCGGCCCCGGCGATGTGAGGACAGGCCGCGGATGTGCCGTTGAAGCCGGCGTACTCGTCGTTGGCCGCAGCGTTGCCGTAACTGGCCCCGGAGACAGAGGTGGGGGCTGAAATCTCCGGCTTGAGCCGGCCGTCAGCCGTTGGCCCTTGCGAACTGTAACTGGCCAGGGAATCGTCCCACCAGTTGACCGCACCCACCGTCAGCGAGCTCACGGCGTCGGCCGGCGAGCAGACGCTGTGGTCTGGCGACGGGTAGGCGACCTCCGCGCCGCCCAAGAACAGGTCCAGCGTCGCCGCCCGATCAACCTCGTAGGCCTTGACGACGGCGTAGACGGTCTCCCCTCCGGTCTCGTACCACAGCCCCTCGACCGGTTCCTGGCCAGCCTCCCCTGCCTGCGTGTCCTGGGAAGAGGCCAGTTCGTTGCCATCTGCGTCGTAGAGAAACAGTTCATAGTCCTGCGTGGCCCGCTCCCAGTCATCCTCCCAATTGAGGATCACCTGGACGTACTCGTTGTTGTAGAGGGCCAGGCTCTCTTCGCCCGGCGCAAACTCGTGCAGGCCGTCGCCGTCTTCGTCGGTGAAGGTACCTCGGTAGTGGGAAAGCGCTTCGTTGCCAGCCGAGTTCACCCACAGGATCCCCCGGGCGGATGCGCTATCTACCCGCTGGGAGTCGAAGCGGCTGCCGTCGAAAGGACCTGCATAGCCGTTGGCCGAGTGGGAGATGATGTGCACCTCCTGGGCCTCCAGCCAGTCCACCGCCTCGCCAAAGGCCGCATCGTAACCATCGTACCAGGCGAAAATCAGTTCGGCGTCGGGGGCAATCTCGTGGATGATCTCGGCGCAGGCCACGCCGTGGGGATCGGGGTCGCTCGTGTCCACTGAGCCAAACGTCTCCACCGTTACCTGGTCGGGCAGTTCGGTGCCGAGCAGGCTCTCATAGCCGGAGAAACTCAGGTCCAGGATGCCGATGCGCAGGCCGGCACCGGTGAACCCGGCCTGGTGCCAGGCGTCGGCCCCGATGACGTCCACCCCTTCCCCCTCGATCGCGCTCCCGTCGCGGACGCGTGGCTCTGGCAGGCGCACGGCAATGACGTGCTCCAGTTCGGTGAGCTGGGCGAAGATAGCGCCTGGCTCCTCGGTCTGCAACTGGGCCTCGGCCAGTTCTATCGGCACCGCGATGTCGAGCCGGTCGCGGTAGGCGCTGATGACAGTCACACCGGTCGCCTTCAGTTGGGTGACCAACGCGGTATGGTCGTCGGTGTCGAGGAGGAGGCTCACCCGCACGTCGCCGTCTGGCGTGAGCAGGCCGCGCTGGCGGGCCAGTTCCAGTGCCGCCTCGAATCCTCCCTCCTCGTAGGCCACGAGGAATTGTTTGTAGATGGAATCGAGTTCGGCGTCGTCTAGGATAGAGGCCAGGTCAGGGTATTGCTCGGCCAGTTCCGCCAGAGAGGAAGGGGGCCTAATCTCCGGCAGCGGAGCCGGGTGGCTCCGAGGGTACGAGAAATAGACGATGCCGGCTCCGACGAGCAGCACGATCCCCACGATGAGCACGGTGATCATGATCTGACGATGGGTCATCGGGTGTCCCCTTAATCTCCACCAAGAAACCAGGTTTTGGATTACCTTCCCGAAGGCTCCCGGGTGTACTCACCCGCGCCTTCGGGAAGGTTACGGCGGTAGTCTGCGAGGATGATGTCTCCCAGGCCTTCGGTGCGGGCGGTGGGCTCCTGGAGTAGCCCGCCGTGTTCCACGCTCCAGCGGCGCAGCCCGTTCAACACGTGGGTCTTGAGATCGTCCACGGTCACGAACCGCTTGCCCTGCCGGTCGGCCTGGCCGCTCAATCCCTCCAACAGGTAGTAGGTAAAAACCCCGTGCTGCTGCTTGCTCCACTCCTGCGCCACCTGCTGCGCAGTACTGGCCGCCAGCAGCGCAAAGCCCTCCGCCAGGTCGTAAGCGTTGCGCATGAACTCGGGATCGGCCAGGTCACGCCCGATCTCGACGCCCGTGTGGCAGGCATCCAGGATGAGTACCAGCCGCCGCGCCTGGCTCTGGCGCATGCGCCGCTCGACCTCCGCCAACGGCAGCGCCTTCTCGGCCAGCGTGGGCGCACGGACCTCGCGGGTGACGAGCACCGCTTGGCCGTTCACCAACTTGCCGTGACAGGCCAGGTGGACCAGCAGGAGGTCGTCGGGGCCTGCGACCTGGGCCAGGCGGGCCAGTTCCGCCTCGACGTTGTCGCGGGTGGGCAGCAGGTGCTCCTGGGGTGCCTGGTCGTGCAGGGCGACGACGGTGTATCCCAGCCCCT
>DATKWP010000458.1:0-2553 GCA_035529535.1 Anaerolineae bacterium
GACGTTGCTGCACTGCGACAAGAACTGCCATACCTGCTCGCGCTGCCGGGACTATTACGAGCAAGCCCTGGCAGGGCAGAAGGAGGTCAGATGACGAAATAGCACGACATGGTTCACTATTGGTATCCCTGCTGAGCTGTCCTGACGGGTTGCCGGCTAGCCTGAACTGGATATAATAGCGACGAAAGGAGCCTGCCCATGACGGAAGAGATCAAAGACAACAAGAGTGCAGAAGAACCGAGACCAGAAGCAGGAACAGAAGAGGAGCCCCAGGTATACAGCGTGAACAAGGGGCTCACGGGATGGAAATTCGGCCGGCGTGAGTTCCTGGCCGCTACGGCCACGGCTGCCGCCGCAGTGACCGCCGCCGCTATGGTCGCCACAGACAAATCTGGAGCAGCGGCCCCAGATACGGCAGTGGCGGGCGAAGCGCTCATGCTGGATGTGGCGCTGCCGGTGATGATGGCGGTACAACCGGCCCAGTCCTTCGCCCAGACCTGGCGCTTTACCAACAAGAGCCAGGCTGCCTGGTGCAAGGGGGCCACGTTGCACCTGGCCAACGCGGATGGGTACATCCGAGGCGACCAACTGCAAGCACCGGCCTCGGTCGCCGTGCCCGACATCGCTCCCGGCGAGACGGTCAACGTCCAGATAGACCTGAAAGCACCTGCCGATCTGAGCACCTATCAGGGCCACTGGCACTTGCAGGTGCAGGACGACCCTACCCCGGTCGCCTCCGGCCCGTTCGTCGTCGTGGCCGCGTGCATCGCCGAGTCGCCCCACAATTATGCGAACAATGCGAATCAAACCTGGATCCTGGACAATCCAGACACGAGCGCCCAGAGCACCCGTGTGCACTTTTCGCGGCTGGAGACGGAAGGTTGCTGCGACTTTGTCTACCTGAAGGACAACGCCGGGCAAGTGCACCAGCAAATCTCGGGCACATATGCCTCGGGCCTGTGGTCGGACCCGGTGCCGGGCAGCGTGGTCAGGGTGCAGTTGACGTCGGACTCTAGCGTGACGGCGTGGGGCTTTTGCATAGACCTGATCGAAACGCTCCAAACCTATCCCCTGTTTCTGGCCCTGGTGGCCAGAGCGCCCACACTGACCCCCACTCCCACAATGACTCCCACTCCCAAGCCTACCGCCACCCCGTGCCGTTGCTATGGTGTGTGCACATGCAACCCTCACTGCACCTGTGACCGCATCCACTACTGGTATCCGAACTGAGCCAGCACGGACAGACCGCAGTGACACAGGGAAATATATGGAAGTATTCGCGATCCCGGTAGAGGGCAAATTCATCCTCTACCGCCCACAGCTGCAACTGGCCTGCGTGGGCAATCGGGCCATGGCCGACCTGGTGGTGAACCTGGCGAGCCTGGAGTCTCCCTCCGAGGCCAGCGCACCCGAGGAGGTAATGGCGTTCCTCCGTACCATCGGCTTCCTGGAGCCGGACCCACCGCCCCTGCCGCTGCCGGACCACACCTTTCGCCCTACCTCAGCCGTGCTGCTGCTGACCAACCGCTGCAACCTGCGCTGCACGTACTGCTACGCTGCCGGTGGGGAGGGACCGGTGCAGGACCTCTCACTCGAACTGGCCCGGGCGGCGATTGACCACGTTTGCGACAGCGCTGCGGAACTCAAGCAGCCGCACTTTGAACTCACCTTCCACGGCGGTGGCGAGCCTGTGCAAGTTTGGGAAACTGTGCAGGCCGCCACCGCCTACGCCCGCACGAAGGACCTGCCCTGCCGCACCTCGATGGTCACTAACGGCGTGTGGACCGCCCGCCAGCGTGAGTGGATCCTCCACAACATAGATAGCCTCAGCATCTCGTTCGACGGAAGACAGGAGACCCAGGACCGCCAGCGACCGTCCGCCTCTGGCCGGGGCTCGTTCAAGGCCGTTATGCGCACCATCCGCGCCCTGGACAAGGCCGGTTTCTCCTACGGCATCCGCATGACGGCCATCGCCCCCTGGCAGGAACGGCTGCCAGAAGACGTGCGCTTCATCTGCGAGGAGACCGGCTGCCAGGGGATGCAGGCCGAGCCGGCCTTCAACACCCGCCGGGGCGAACATCAAGGGCCCACCCAGGAAGAAAGCGCGGCTTTCATAGAAGCCTTCATGGAAGCCTTCGAGGTCGCGCAACGGGCTGGCCGGCGACTGACCTATTCCGGTGCCCGTCCCTGGTTGGTGGCTTCGACTTTCTGCACGGCCCCTTACGGCGCGCTCGTCGTCAACGCCGCCGGCAACCTGGTGGTCTGCTACGAGGTCGCCGGAGACAATCACCCCCTGGCGGCCATGTCCACCATCGGCCGCATCGTGGACTCCCAGGTCGTGGTAGACCACCAGGCTCGCGAGGCCATGTTGGCCTACCTGGAAGAAAAGCGAGCCGCATGCCGGGACTGCTTCTGCTACTGGCACTGTGCTGGCGATTGCTACACCCGCTCTTTCTACGCTCAGGCAGGCGGACGCCCGGGCGCCAATCCCCGTTGCGAGATGAACCGCCAGATCACCGCCCAGACCCTCCTGTGGTACATCATGGCCGGGGA
>DATKWP010000459.1:0-3138 GCA_035529535.1 Anaerolineae bacterium
AGACTACTGAGCCGCCGCGCGCCGGGCCTGCCGGACCTGCATCAGTTTCTTCAGCGCGATGGTGGGCAGAAGGAACACCGGGTAGAGCACCCGCTTGGGCGGCTGGCCGGCGAACCAGAGCAGGACCGGCAGCAGGCCGAAACAGATGCCGCAGGATAGGTCCCAGTTGCGGGTGAGCAGCAGGGTGGTGGCCAGGGCCAGCAAGGCGATTCCCACCTCGCGCGGGAAGAGGACGCCGAAGACGCCGATGATGGCGGCCATGCCTTGCCCGCCCCGGAAGCGCAAGAAGATTGGAAAGTCGTGCCCCAGTACGATGCAGGCCCCGGCCAGCATGACGACGTTCTCCGGCAGTTCAAACTGGCGCGCCATCACCACGCCCAGCGCCCCTTTGGCCATGTCGGCGGCCGCGACGACCGTGCCCGCCAGTTTCCCTACCGACCCAAAAGCATTCTTGGCACCCATGTTGCCGTCGCCAATCTTGCGGATATCTACCCCGGCGACGAGGCGAGCCACCAGGTAGGCCGAGGGGATCGAACCCAGCAGGTAAGCGCCCAAAAGAACTGCCCAGGCCTGTACTGTCATCGGTTCCTCCTCTTACCCGCCCGCGAGATCGCCTTACCCGCCCGCGACCACGGCGATCAGCCTGACTTCATCCTTCTCCTCTAATGTGGTATCTTCGGTGAGCAGTTTGCCATTCCGGACTGCGAGAACGGTGTGCGGGACGAGGCCGACTTGTTCGATCGCGTCCTGCACTCGCCGCTGCCCGTGCAATTCCCACTCCTGGTCACGGTAGATGATCTTCATGACCGTCCTCGCCTCATGAATACCCCGATTGTACACGGAAATGGAGAGTAGACAAGTAGTGAGTAGATGAGGGCGGATGAGTACATCCGGGGGGTAAATGGGGGACAAGAAGGGGCGTCTCCTTGTCCCCTTGTCTCCTGGTCTCCCTGTCTACTCCCTCAGGCCGGGACCTTGGGCAGTTCCGCCAGCGCCCGCTGGATCTGGACTTCCTCGAGTTCATAGTCTGGCAGATCCTTGCGGTGGTAGGCGTCGTAGGCCCCCAGGTCAAAGTGGCCGTGGCCGCTGCAGTTGAATAGGATGACCTTTGCCTCGCCCGACTCTTTGCAGGCCATGGCCTCGTCGTAGACGGCTCTGACGGCGTGGGCTGTCTCTGGGGCGACGATGATGCCTTCGGCGCGGGCGAAACTGTGGGCTGCGTCGAAGACCACGTTCTGCTGATAGGCGCGGGCTTCTACGACGTTGCCCGCCAGAAGGCTGCAGATGCTGGGCGCCATGCCGTGATAGCGCAGCCCGCCGGCGTGGACGGGGGCCGGGACGAAACTGTGGCCCACGGTGTGCATCTTGGCCACCGGGCCGGTCTTGGCCGTGTCGCCCCAGTCGTAGGCGTAGACGCCGCGCGTCATGCTCGGACAGGCGGTGGACTCGACAAAGATGGCCCGCAACCCCGGCTGCGTGCCATCCAGTTTGTCCTTCAGGAAGGGATAGATGAGCCCCGCGGCGTTGCTTCCGCCGCCCGCACAGCCGATGAGGACGTCGGGATAGTCCCCTGCCATCTCCATCTGCTTCCTGGCCTCCAGGCCGATGATGGTCTGGTGCAGCAGCACAAAGTTGACGACGCTGCCCAGCGAGTACTTCCACCCGGGGTGGGTGACGGCGTACTCGATGGCCTCGCTGATGGCCATGCCCAGGCTACCCGGAGACTCGGGGTCCACGGCCAGGATGTCCCGGCCGGCTTTGGTCTCCGAACTGGGGCTGGGCACGACTTGCCCTCCCCAGGTCTCCATGGCGATGCGCCGGTAGGGCTTTTGGTGGAAACTGACCGTGACCATAAAGACCCTGACTTGCAGGTCGAAGAACTGGGCGGCGAAACATAGGGCGGAGCCCCACTGGCCGGCCCCGGTCTCGGTGGCGAGCCCCGCCAGGCCATCCTGGCGGGCATAGTAACACTGGGCGACGGCGGTGTTGGGCTTGTGGCTGCCTGGCGGGCTCACCCCTTCCCACTTGTAGTAGATTCTGGCCGGGGTGTCCAGCGCTTTCTCCCAGCGGACGGCGTGGTGGAGAGGGGAGGGCCGCCACATCTTGAGCACGTCCTGCACTTCGTCCGGGATCTCGATCCAGCGCTCCTGGCTGACCTCTTGCATGATCAAGCCTGGGGGGAAGATGGGGGCCATGTCCTCGGGTTTCATCAGTTCCAGCGTCGCCGGGTGCCGGTAGGGGGGGAGTGGCGTCTTCAGGTCTGGAACTATGTTGTACCAATAGGTGGGCATGTCCTTTTCTTCGAGAAGGTACTTGTACTGGGTCATTTCTTGTTCCTCCTATAGTGATACTTGCTACGGGTGAGATTTCCAGGACACAGACAACACGGAGACTCTCTTCGCTTAGCCGCACACCTCCTTTCGTGAGCTGTCTGCAGTACCTTCGACGTCCAGGAAGGCGCTGCGATCGGTGAGAAACTGTTTGTACAGTCGATAGTGGGCGGTGTCTTCGTAATCCACCTCCTCGATGCGGGATGAATCGAAACTCAAGATCTGAGCGCTCGGGTGCGCCAGCAGGATGGGGGAATGGGTGGCGATGATGAACTGGGCGTGCCCTCTGGCTTCCAGCAGTTGCAGCAGTTTCAGGAACTTGACCTGGCTGGAGGGGGAGAGGGCTGCCTCGGGTTCGTCGAGTAAGTACAGCCCCCTGACGTGGTAACGGCCGCTAAAGTAGGACAGAATGGCCTCGCCGTGTGACAACGTGTTGAGGATGTGGCCACCGTGATACTTTAGCCGGCCAGGGTCGCACAGCGCCACGTCGTCGAGAAAGTCGGCCAGGTCGCGGAACGTTTCGGCCCGGAAGATGGAGCCTGGCACGCCCCCGTTGGCCCACGTGATGGTGATATAGTCTGCCAGGCGGGTCTCGTACGGGTTATAGTGCGCTTCGTGCCGCTTGGGCTTGTCCCACATCTGGATGCCACATTTCCGGCTGATGGCTTCCAGCAGGGTGGACTTGCCCGACCCGTTCTCGCCCACGAAGAAGGCGACTGGCCTGCTGAACCTCAGTTCCGGTGTCCCCCTGAGCGCGGGGACGTTGAACGGATAGTAGCGGCTGGTGGGATAATCGTCACTATGGATG
>DATKWP010000460.1:0-3647 GCA_035529535.1 Anaerolineae bacterium
CAGCCAGTCCATCCCATCTCGCACGTCGGCCACGCGCAGCCCCTCGAAGAGCCCCAGTATTTCCTGCCGTTCGTCTCTCGAATTCATACGCCGTTCCTTGTCAACCGCACCGTCTTCACCTCAAACGCCCGGAAATCCAGCCCGATCTTCCCCTCTTCACACTCCAGCGCCGCCTGCACGTTCTCCAGCATATCCGTCTGCGCTGCCCCGCTCATCGGCAGCGTTGTAGACAACGTGCAGCGCGTCGCCGTCCGTTTTGCCTCGTACAGCCGCACCACCACGTCCTGCGACCCATCCTCCGCTGGCTTCACCGTCTCGATCACGACGTTCGGCGCATCCACTGCGAATAGCGACCGGTTTCCCGCCGCGCCCGCCGCCGTCGTCACCGGGCAGTTCAGGTCGTACGCCTCCTGTACCACACCGCTCTCCGCGAAACTCCCGTTCCACGCATAGAAAGCATAGGTGAACTCCTGGTGGCCGCGGTCGGCGGTCATGTCCGGCGCCAGCGGCGCTCTGAGCAGCGTCAGGTTGATGCTGTTGCCCGCCACATTCACCCCGTATTTGCAGTCGTTGAGCACCGCGCAGCCGCGCCCTTCCTCGGCCAGCGCCGTCCACTTGTGATTGCAGACCTCGAAGCGGTCGGCGTCGAACGGCCGCGACTTGTGGGTGGGGCGGTGGATGTGGCCAAACTGGATCTCGTGCAGCGCCTCGTCCGCGTGCACCGTCACCGGCCAGTTCACCTTGAGCAACTTGTGGCTCTCCTGCCAGTCCACCACCGTCTGAAAGTCAATCCGGCGGCTCCCCTGCCGCAGGCTGATCTCCTGGACCAGCGTGGACTCGTGCAGCCGGCGCGTCACCCGCAGCCGCCCCACCAGCGGCCCGCTCGCCAGCACCTCCACCTGCGCCGGCTCATCGAGTGGGACCGGCGTCAGTTCGACCATGCTGTCCACGTCCCAGGCGTCCCAGCCCGTCGGCACGTCCTTGTACATCCTCAGGCTGTTGCAGGGGCCCGCCGCCCACTCCCGCCCGCTCTCCTTGTCCAGGAGGCGAACGATCTCCCCCTGCTCGTCGAACTCGACCCGCAACAGGTCGTTCTCCAGCAGCCCCTCGTCTGCAGAAACCAGGTTTTTTCCTAAAAACCTGGTTTCTTCTTGGGCCGGGCGGAGCGTCGTCCACCCGCACGAGGGCACTCTCACTTCCGCGAACGTCTCGCCGTCCATCACCTGGACGGGCAAAGCGTTGCTCGTTTCGTCCATCGCCCCCTCGAACCCTTCCGGCAGGGGCACCAGGGCCGTCCGCTCCCACGAGAGCGAGTTGAACGCCGTCAGCGCCTGCGCGCGGCCGGCCAGGCTGGCCGCCGCCCGGCCCGCCACCTCATTGGCTATGCGGAGCACCGCCGCGTAGGCTGCCTCCGCCTCCTCGTACACCCGGTGGATCGAAGAGCCGGGGATGATGTCGTGAAACTGGTTGAGCAACACCCCCTTCCAGGCCTCGTCCAGTTCCGCCAGTGGGACGCGGAATCCCTTGAGCGCCTGCGCCGCCGCGCTCCACATCTCCGCCTCGCGCAGCGCCCACTCGCTCTTGCGGTTGCCCCGCTTCGTCCGCGCCTGCGACGTGTACGTCCCCCGGTGGGCCTGGAAGTACAATTCCCCCACGTACCGCGCTTGCGGCCAGCCCTTACCCTCCTGATCTTCAAAGTACTCGATCGGCGCGCTGATCCTGACCCGGGGCACCCCCTCCAGGTTCTGCTGGCGGCGGATGAACTCCAGGTGGTCGCGCGTCGGCCCGCCCCCGCCGTCGCCAAACCCGAACGGGAACAGCCGCGTCGAAAAGCCGTCCTTTTGCACCCGCTCGTTCCAGCGCTGCATCACCGAGGCCGGGTTGGCCTGCGAGTTGTAGTCGTTGTGCAGGTGCACGAACACCTCGGAGCCGTCTATGCCCTCCCAGATGAACGTGTTGTACGGGAACGGGTCGCCGCCGTTGTACGTCCAAAAGATCTTTTGCGTCGAGAAATACTTGGCCCCACACCCCCGCATGATCTGCGGCAACGCCCCCGAGTAGCCGAACACGTCCGGCAGCCACAGGATCTGGCACTCGACGCCGAACTCCTGGCGGAAGAAGCGCCTCCCGTGGATGAACTGCCGGATCAGGCTCTCGCCGCCGGAGACGTTGGTATCGGGCTCCACCCACGTGCTGCCTTCCGGCATGAACCGCCCGGCCTCGACCGCCCGCTGGATCCGTTCGTACAACTGGGGGTAGTGCGTCTTCACCATCCGGTACAGGTGAGCCTGGCTCTGCAGAAATCTGTACTCGGGGTACTCTTCCATCAGCGCCAACTGGGTGGCGAACGTGCGCACGCACTTGCGCTCCGTCTCCGCCAGCGGCCACAGCCACGCCACGTCAATGTGCGCGTGACCGAACGCGAACAGCGTCGGCGCGGTGGAGCCGTTGACGCACTCCAGCAGCGGCTGTAGCCGCTTCCGGCCCGCCCCTATCGTCTCCAGCATCTCCTCGTGCGGCCGCTCAAAATCCACGATCGTCGTGAAATCCCGCAGCCCCTGGTCTATCTCCGCCGCCCGCAGCGAGTTCTGGTCGAGGTTGTCCCGCACCTCGTACAACGTCTCCACGTCCAACCACAGTTGATAGACGTCCTCTTCCCAGACACCGAACGTGCTCTCGCCGACCACCGCCTGCGCCGGCCCTGGCTCCGGCACCGTCTGGCGCCCGGGGGGGGTAGGGCCGGGCGAAGCGACGCGCGGGCCGTGGCCGGCGTACCCCTCGACCAGCACTGCGTAGGCCGTGCCCGGCACGCCGCTCGTGGCGAGCGTGATCTCCCGGTGCCGCTCGTCCACCGCCCCGGCGGCCTGCCCGTTGACGTACACCGTGCTCTCCCCCCCCACGTCTACCTGGAGGGCGATGCGCTTCCCGGCCGCCTCCGCCGGTAGCACGACCTGCCCCTTGAACCAACCGTACTCCCACTTGGCTCCCCACCGTGTGCCGGGGACCATCGGCTTGAAAGCGCCCCGCAGCGCCGCCTCGGCCGACAACTGCTCACGGGTCGTGAACCCGCTCAGGCCCACCGTCCCCAGCGGCCGGCAAAAGTGGCGCGGCAACTCCTGTCGCCAGTTGTCAATCCTGCGTCTCCACTCGATCGTCAGCGCCATCTCCCATCCTATCTATGCACCTTGCCTGGACGCAGATGCGCGCCGATTCTTCATCATGGTCGTACCGCCGAAAATCTGCGTTTGTCTGCGTTCGTCTGCGTTCATCTGCGTTCCACCCGTCTGTACGTCTTGCCTGGACGCGGCCGCACGCTGACGCACGCCGATTCTTCATCATGGTCGTACCGCCGAAAATCTGCGTTTGTCTGCGTTCGTCTGCGTTCATCTGCGTTCCTGATGCTATCTTGGCCACCCCCCCGTATAGAACACCAGGTACTCGAGCATGCTCCCCCCCCACGTCCGGCCGTCGTGCCCGCCCTGGTGCGCGACGAACGTGTGCGCGAGGCCCTGCTTCTCCAGCGCCAGGTGCAGCGCCTCGGTGCCCTTCCACGTCCAGTCTGCATTGCCCGCGCTCAGGTAGATGCGCAGGCCCGCCACAGCCGGTTCTGCCAGCAGCCGGAACGGATCGTACGCCGGCGGCGCCAT
>DATKWP010000461.1:0-6180 GCA_035529535.1 Anaerolineae bacterium
GAGTTTGGCAAAATCATTCACCTGGGATATAATGCAGATGAGACAAGATCCTCGCTACTCCACACTGGACCAGGTCGAACGGCCGGCCCCACGGTGATGGCTATGTCAAGACAGGGCGACCTCCCGACCCAGTCGGAACTCACTGCGGCCCTGCGCAACTTTTTGCCCTCGTCCCTCGAGCGACAATGCCTCCTCGGTGACGAGATCAGGGATCCTGACCTCTGCGCGCGCCATCTTGCCGCATTATTGCGTGCGATTTCCACCTACCTCCCTCATCAGGTCGTCGCCCCGCTGCTGGCCAACCCGGAGCCAGGCAAAGCAGAGGGTGGCTTTACCTACGGCACCGTGATGTTCGCCGACGTTTCCGGCTTCACGAACATGTCGGAACGGCTCTCCCAATTGGGCAAGGCGGGTGCCGAAGAGATCACGGCCATCATCAACCGCTTCTTCGCGGCGTTGCTGGAAGTAGCCGACCGCTACGGCGGCGACCTGCTCAAATTCGGCGGCGACGCGCTGCTCGTCTTCTTCGGCGGCGAAGACCACGCCCTCCGCGCCTGCATGGCCGCGCTCCAGATGCAGGAGCGCATGTCCCGCTTCTCCGAAACTCCCACTTCCCAGGGAGTATTCCAACTGCGCATGACGATCGGCCTGGGCACAGGTCCCCTTTTCATGGCCCACCTAGGCTCAGAAGACGGCATGGAGTTTGCCGTCATGGGCCGCGCGATGGCCCACATGGCCCAGGCAGAAGACCGGGCCTCAGCGGGAGAAATCTTCCTGGATACAGAGACAACCCAGGCAGTCGCCGGCCAGGCCGCAGTCGCCGGCCAGGCCCTCACCAATAGAACTGAAGACGACTTCTATCAACTGGTCGGCCTGCGGGAAGGCCCCCCCGGCCTGAGGGGGGTGGTGCGCAATCCCCTGGCCGCGGTGTCTCTCCCTCCCGTGGGAGATGACGTAGTCCCCTGGATCGCAGACACGCTGCGGCGCATTCGGGCCCTGGGGCTTTTCCTGCCGCCTGCACTGATAGACAAGATCAAACTGGAGCCAGAGCGAATCGCCATCGGCGGCGAATATCGGCCGGTCACGGTTCTCTTTGCCAATTTCTACGGCATTGACGAACTGATCGAGGCGCTGGGAGAAACCCGCAGCGCCGAGATCACCGCCATCCTCAACACCCATTTTACGACGATGAGACACATCGTCGCCGGGTACGGCGGCGTGGTCAACAAGGTGGATAGCTACGCCGTGGGCCACCGCATCATGACTCTCTTCGGCGCGCCCCGCGCCCACATAGACGACCCGGAACGGGCGGTGCGAGCGGCGCTGGAGATGCAAGAGGCGATGGGCGCGTTTGCCCAACTGGACACTTCCTGTGGCTCCTTCTGCCTCAAACAGCGCATCGGCGTCAACACCGGCCTGGTCTTCGCCGGCAACGTCGGCTCGCTCGTCCGCCAGGAATACTCATGTATGGGGGACGAGGTGAACCTCACCGCCCGCCTGATGGCCCTGGCCGCCGAGGGCCAGGTCCTCATCAGCCAGAGCACCGCCCGCCAGTCGGGTGGCGCTTTCCTGCTCCGCGAACAGCCAGCCGCGCGAGTCAAGGGTAAGGCACTGCCCGTCCATAACTATGAGGTGCTGGGCCTCCAGGAACGCCGCCTCCGCGCGCAGCGCCCGCTGGTCGGCCGGGATGTGGAATGGCAGGCCATCCACACCCTGACCGAGCGGGCCCTGGCCGGCCAGGCGCAAGTGCTCACCGTCACCGGCGAGGTAGGGCTCGGCAAGTCACGCCTCCTCGACGAGGTGACCACCCACTGGAGCGAGCAGCACGCTGCCCTGAGCATCAGCGCCACCTGCCCTTCCTTCGGCAGCCATACCCCCTACCTGCCCTGGCTGGACCTCTTACGCATGCTGTTTGGCCTCAACCCCGCCGACTCCGATCCGGTCAAACTGGAAAAGATCGAGACGCTGCTGCAGGAGATAGACCCCGCCTGGTGCGACTGGAAGACGCTGCTCGGCCGCCTGTTGGGCCTCGACGTCGAAGAGACCAACCTGGTACGTGCCCTCGACGCGCAGACCCGCCAGCGGACGATCTTGCGCGTCGTGACCGGCCTGGTGGATCACGTCGCCAGCGAGCAGCCCCTGCTGCTGGCCATAGACGACCTGCAATGGGCCGACGACACCTCCATCGAACTGGTCAACCAGGTAGCGCACCTGGTGACCGGGCGACCATTCCTGTTGGTACTGGCCAACCGGCCGGAGGAATCTACGGCCTCCATTCTTAAGGTCGCCGACCTGCCTCACCACACCGGCCTGTGTCTGAAGGAACTATCCGACGAGGCCAGCCTGCGCCTGCTGGATACCCTGCTGCCGACCACCCCCCGGATGCCAGACCATCTCAAGCGGCTGATCCTGGACAAAGCGCGGGGCAATCCCCTCTTCATTGAGGAAGTCGCCCACTCGCTGATCGAAAACTACCTGACGCTCGACGAAGGGACCGGCACGTATCACGCCCGGCCTGACCTGGAGCAGATCGAGGTGCCCGATTCGGTCAACCGGGTGATCATGAGCCGCATAGACCGGCTGGACGAGAGCAGCCGCAACGTGCTGCGGGTCGCCTCGGTCATCGGCCAGGAGTTCGAGCATTGGCTGCTCAGCGCCATCTACCCGTACCGCCAGGCAGCAGGAGAACTGCGCGAACGATTGGATGAACTATCGCAGCGGGAGATCCTGGAGGGCCGTTATCCTGACCTGATGTACCTCTTCCGCCACGTGTTGACCCGCGAGGTGGCCTACGAAAGCCTGCTCTACGCCGACCGCCGCCACCTGCACCGGTCCATCGGCGAGTCTATCGAGGTGCAAAGGGCCGGCCGGCTGGCCGAGTATTGCGAGGTGCTGGCCCATCACTTCGGCCTGGCCGAGGAGTGGGATCATGCCCTGCACTATCACCTGCAGGCCGGCCTCAAGGCCCAGAGTATCTACGCCAACGAGGACGCCATCCACCACTTCCGCCAGGCGCTCAAAGCGGCCGAGCGGGTGCCCGCCAGTGCTGATGCGGGTGAGTACACGCGGGTGAGTACACCCGTGCGCCAACTGGCCGCCCACGAGGGGCTGCACGAAGTGCTGGACACGCTGGGCAACTATGACGAGGCATTGGCCCACCTACAACGGGCACAAGACCTGGTAATGGCGATGGACTATGCGGGTGAGTACACCGCGGGTGAGTACACCCGTTGGCCAGAGGAAAGGGCCCGTCGCCTGGCCGACCTGTGCCGCAAGACCGCCGCCATCTACGAGAAAAAGAGCGACTATGACGCCGCCTTCGAGTGGCTACAGGATGGCCTGAGCACACTGGGAGGGCTGGAGACCATCGAGGCGGCGCAAATTTACCTGCTGGGAGGTGGCATCTACCAGCGCCAGGGCAAGCACGAGGAGGCCATCGCCTGGTGCCAGAAGAGCCTCGCCGTGGCTGCTCGCGTTCAGACTCGCGCAAGCCGGCTTGTCTTGGGCAGGGCGTACTATAACCTGGGTGGGATTCACATTCGGCGCGGCGACCTGGAACGCGCGGTACAGTTCTGCCGCCAGAGTGTGCAGGTCTATGAACAGATTGATGACATCGTCGGCCAGTCGCAGGCCCACATCAACCTGGCCAATGCCTACTTCGAGCAAGGGGCCTGGTCCCAGGCCACCGACCACTACCTGCAGGCGCTGGAGATCAAGCGCAAAATCGGCGACGTCTACTACCAGGCCATGATCACACTCAACCTGGGAGGCGTATACCTGAACCAGGGGAACCTCGACCAGGCCAGCACTTATTATCAGCAGAGCCTGGAGATGTGGCAAGACCTGAGTTCTACCTACGCCATCGCCCTGCTGCACAACAACATGGCAGGGGTGGCACTACGACGGGGTGATCCCGACGAGGCGCTGGCGCTCTTACAGAAAAGCCTGGCCTTGTTCCAGCAGATCGGTTCCGGGGACTTCCTGGCCGAGGTATACCGGCACCTGGCCGAGGCCCACCTGGGCCGGGCGGAACTGGAGGAGGCGCTGGACGATGCCCGGCAATCGCTGGACCAGGCCCAGGCGCAGGAGATGCGCCTGGAAGAGGGAGCGACCCGCCGGGTCCTGGGGCGAATCTACCTGGCCCGCCGCGAACTGGCCCAGGCGACCCAGGAATTGCGGGAGAGCCTGCACATCCTGGACGCATTGAACAGCCGTTACGAAGTGGGCCAAACCCTGCTTCAACTGGCTCACCTGTACCGGGTACAGGAAGACCAGGCGCAGATGCGCGAAAACCTGGAGCGGGCCAGGGCCATCTTTGAAGAACTGGGCGCCTGCCTCGACCTGGCCCAGGTTCAGGAACTGGCAGCCGGGTAAGAGAGTATCGTGGGCCGGCTCGTCCGCGGCCCAATGCGGGTGAGCACACCCGAGGAGGAATCGCATGAAGCGCGTGAAACGTGGACTCTGGATCATCCTTTCCCTGCTCCTGGCGCTGCTCATCCCTGCTGCCGCCCAGGGGCTGGGAGAGACACAGGCTAGGGTAGCCGAGAACACTCCGGTACCAGAAGCGCCCTCAGGCCCCCCCCCTCTGCCTCAGGACCCATTGGCAGGGGCCTACGCTGCAGATGGCGGTGCTGGCAGCCCGGCCGGGTCAGGTCCCCCCTGGCAGCAATCGCCTGACGGGCACCATCTTCTGCTGGCCAGTGCCCAAACCATGGGCCAGGCGTCCAACGCTGCCCTTCAGGGTGCCGGTGGCCCTGACCTGTTTGGCTACTGGTGGGACGACACGGTGACATACAACTGGATTGACGCGACCAACGGCACCGATACCGGCCTGGGGGGTAGCACCGAAGTCGTAGGGCCGATCTCCTTGCCCTTCTCTTTCAAGTTCTACGAGAATACGTACAACCGGATTTACGTCTCCAAGTACGGATACCTGGGGTTCACCAACGTCAACCTGACGCGCGAGCGAAGCCGCATTCCTTTCCCGAACACCCCCAACAACGTCATTGCCCCCTACTGGGCCCCATTCCTGCTGCGGGAGAGCGGCTACGCAGGTGAAGTCTCGTACATCAGCGGCGGCACGGCTCCCAACCGCTACTTTGTCGTCGAGTGGTACCAGGTTCGAGACCCCGACCAGCCAGCGGCAGTCGTGTTCACCTTCGAGGTGGTTCTGCACGAGAACGGCGACATCCGCTTTCAGTACAACATGATGACGTACGGGAACGATTGGTACTGCGGCCAGGCCGGCATCGAGGATCGCGAGGGCTTCGATGGGCTGGCCTATGGTTCGTTCTGCCAGGAATACACCTCCAACAAGGCGGTTCACTTCTACCGCCCCGAGCCCGCCGCCCGGTTGAAGATTACGCCTCTCTACCAGGGCCGCTTCGTGCGCGCGGGGGAGACGGCCGCCTTCCAGGTGGCCATTCGCAACACCGGCGAAATGGGCAGCGACGTCTATAACCTGTTCGCCATGGCAGCGGAGGGATGGGGGATGAGTCTCTCCGCTGCCGCAGGTCTCCCGCCCCTCGCCGACAGCGACGGTGACTATGCACCAGACACCGGCCCCCTGCCCCAGGGCGGTACGTTCACCGTCACCGTCATGGTTACCGCGCCCGCCGGGGGGACCTTGGGCGACGCCAGGGACAACCCGTTGATCGTGTGCTCCTCGCTCAATCCAGACGAGTGCAAGACTGTCACTTTGCAGACCGCCATCCCCGTCCCCTTTGCGCAGGTCCTGCGCGACGACGCCGACGGAGCCATGAGCCTCTACCTGGTTCAGCCCGGCGCCCAGGCCTTGAAGAAGACGACACCCGACAAGCATAACGGCTACGAGTTGGCGGTGGCCGAGATGTCCAACGGCTTCGCCTACTTCTGGGCCAGGAGCCGCCTCGTGGGGAGCCTAACCATCCGCGAGATCGAATACACCTTGCTGGATCGCTATGGCAACCCGAAGAGGGGAGTCAGCAGGCTGGCCGACCACTCGGGGGCGACGATGCACACCTACGACTACGCCCCTGCGATAGCCGTGGCTCCAGATGGCCGCATCGGCGTGCTGTGGTACCGCTATCTGTGGAACAGCAGCACCTCCCAGTTCAACTACAACGTGTTCTTTGCTGTCCTGAGCAGTTCGGGCGACCTGGCCTTCGGTCCCGTAAACCTGACCAGCAACAACGCCTGGGG
>DATKWP010000462.1:0-4939 GCA_035529535.1 Anaerolineae bacterium
GCTTCGAGCGGGACGTACTCGACGCCAGGGTAGTACTGCGCAAAGAAGGCCCGTAAATCGCTGGGCCACTGCCCGGGATTGACCGCGATCACCCGCCGCACGTTCAGGTCGCCGATGCCAGCATCGTCGGCGCTGCCCCCGATGGTGTACCGGCGCTGGTCCCACGCCGCGTCCACCACCGCTAACGCCCAGGCCACGCCAGCCTGCGGGGGAATCAGCACGTAGGTACGGGTGTACTGTTCGCGGGGCAGGCCACGCGGCTGCGCCGGCGGAGGCGTGGGAGCCGGAGCGGACTCGAAGGCCGCGGTGGCCTCGACCTCACCGGCAGCGGAAAAGAGTACCGTATGCGCTCCGACTTCCTGCAGCGGAGAGGTGGTCACCGTCCAGGTGTGCCAGTCTCCATCGCGCCCGACCGTCATCGCCCCCCGCCCCAATTCCGACCCCGAGGGCTGGCGGACCACCAGGCGCACGTCAGCCAGGGCGGCCAATGAGCGGGCCTCGACCGTCACCGCCTCGCCGACCTGGGGAGTGGCCGGGCGTTGGGTGAGTTGCACTTCTGGCCTGGCCTCACCCACGGCGACCAGTTCGGCATCGTCCCAGTAGGCGTCGTTGTGCTTAAAGCCCCAGGTGGTCCTGCTGCGCAGGAATACCGTGACCTGGTCGGCCTGGGCGGTGGCTTCCACGCTGAGTTGCTGGGCATACCCGTTGTAGACATGCCAGCCCGGCCCCCACACCACTGTGTTGGCAAGCGGGTCCGTGCCGCCCGTGGGGTCAATCCCCACCCAGAAAGTTGAGTTGGACCTGGCATCCTGCTGCGGATCACCGGTCTGGGGCAGGCTGCCCCCCGGCCAGGCCACGACCTGGTAGCCAGCGCCGTCGCTCCAGCGCGGGTCGTCCAGGTGCCCACCCTGGGCGGTGCCGAGATGGTTGCTCCAGGCCTGGGCCCAGGCGGTCAAGCGCAGCCGGGTGCCGGCCGGCAGCGCGACCTGTTGGAGGAACCCGGCATCGTGTTTGCGAAAGAAGGTAAACAGCAGCATGGCCTTCTGGCCACCGTGCACCCGGCGGGGATCGTGGGTGGCCCAGGCATCCCGGACTTCCGGCTGGTCCCACGTCCCTGGCACATGGCGGAACCAGGTGCTCCACTCTGGTGGAGTGAAGATATTGCCAATATCGGTCTGATAGGGTGTTCCGTCCTGGGGGAAAACCAGGCAACGATGGCTTTTCTTGTCCCCCCAATCCGCCTCGAACCCCCCATTCTTTAGCCAGTTCTGTGGCATGTGTCGTCTCCTTTCCTGCGGGTCACGCAAAACCCAACCCGCGCTCGCGCAGACTGACAAAGCGCTGTTGTCCAATGATCAGGTGGTCCAACACCTCGATGTCGAGCAGATTGCCCGCCGCCACCAACTGGCGGGTGACTTCCACGTCTTCAGGTGAGGGGGTCGGGTCGCCCGAGGGGTGGTTGTGGGCGACGATGATGGCCGCGCAGTTCCGCTTGACCGCATCCCGGAAGACCTCGGCCACTCGAATGTGGGAGGCATTGAGGCTACCCACGTACACCGTTTCGGAGCCCAGCAGCCGGTTGCGGGTGTCGAGATACAGGACCTGGAAATGCTCCTGTTGCAGGTGCGCCATCTCCGACATCAGGAGTTGTGCCACGTCAGACGGGGAGCGCACGAGGAAACGGTCTTCGGGGGACGATAGGAGCATGCGGCGGCCCAGTTCGAGGGCGGCCTTGAGCTGGGACGTTTTGGCCTCGCCCATGCCCCTCTCGGCCTCCAGTTCGGCGAAACTGGCGCGGGCCAGGCCGGCCAACCCACCATAGCAGGATAGGAGCCGGCTGGCCATGTCCAGCACGCTTTCGCCGCCGGTGCCGGTGCGAAGGATGATGGCGAGCAGTTCACTGGTCGAGAGTGCCCCCTCGCCAGCGCGGATCAGGCGCTCCCGGGGGCGCTCGCCGGAGGGCAAATCCCTGATCAGCGGCCGATAGGCAGTCCTTGCTTCGTCGTTCACGTCGCGCTCCTTGTTGATTGGTAACCAGAGACTAACTATACTGCAACTTGTAGGAAATTGTCAAATGGCCCACCCTCCCCACCCTCACCCCCGGCCCCTCTCCCAACGCTGGGCGAGGGGGGCGGTACCAACACTGGGCGAGGGGGGCGGTACCAACGCGCGCGGTATGCTTGCGAGCCTTCGGGAAGGTGATATAATACGGCGCGTTCGACCTGAACGGCAGCCTGAATGAGGAGCAAGCGACCCATGGAGGACATTCTGGGGAGGATCCCCTTCTACCTGACGATTCTGTCCACGGTGTGTGGGGGACTGACGGTGGCGTTGTGGAGCGGGATGGCGATCTGGACGTTTCGCGACATTCGCGCACGTTCCCGAGACATCCTGGCCCAGCTCCTGGCCACGTTGTTGGTGATGGCCCTGCCCGTGATCGGGCTGGTGGTATACATGATGATACGTCCCCGGGAGACGCTGTCCGACGCTTACGAGCGCTCACTGGAGCAAGAGGCACTGCTGCAGGCCATAGAAGAGCCGGAAGTCTGCCCGGGATGCGGACAGCGGGTCAGGAGCGACTACCTGTTTTGCCCGGCCTGCCACACCCGGCTCAAGCGGGCGTGCCCGGCGTGTGACCGCCCACTCCACCTGCGCTGGTCGCTGTGCCCCTACTGCAGCACCAGCGTAGTGCCCCAGGCGGTGGAGCCGGTGCCAGAGAAGTAATGAGGAAATGAGTAATGAGGAAGTAATGAGTCAGGTGTGAGGCACAGGTATGTTGCGTGTTCCGTGTTCCGTCAATGCAACACGTAACACGTAACACGCATCACGTTTCACGTTTCACGTTTCACGTTTCACGTTTCACTTTTCCCCTACGATATGCACCTTCAGCACGTTGGTTTCCCCGCCGGAGCCGAAGGGGATGCCGGCAGTCAGCACGAGCGGGTCACCCCAGGATACGAGCCCCTTTTCGTACGCCGCCTGCGCCATCGTGGTCACCATGTCGTCCGTGGTGCTGAACTCGGCCACCTGTACGGGCACCACGCCCCACACGAGGGCCAGCCGGGAGCACGTGGCCGGGTTGGGGGTCACGGCGATCACCGGGACGGCTGGACGGTGGCGGGCCACCATGCGCGCCGTGCGACCGGACATGGTGGCGGTGATGATGGCGCTGGCGCCCACCTCGGCGGCGATGCCGACCGCCGCGCGGCTGATGGCCTCGGTGATGGTCTCGGGGCCGCCCGCTCCGCCGGGCAGCAGGGGAGCGTGAGGCAGGTGGGCTTCGGCGTTGGCGCAGATGGTGGCCATGGTCTGGACCGCTTCCACCGGGTAACGTCCCACCGCCGTCTCGCCCGACAGCATGACGGCATCCGTGCCGTCCAGGATAGCGTTGGCGACGTCTGACGCTTCGGCGCGCGTGGGGCGCGGGTTCTCGATCATCGTCTGCAGCATCTGGGTGGCGGTGATGACGGGCTTGCCGGCCTGGAGGCAGGCACGGATGATGTGTTTCTGATGGAACGGCACCTCCTCGGCGGGTGTTTCGACGCCCAGGTCGCCCCGGGCGACCATGATGCCATCGGCCTCGGCCAGGATGGCGTCGAAATCGGCGAGGGCCTCGCGCTTTTCGATCTTGGCGACGAGCGAGACGTCGGCCCCTCGCCCCTTCAAGAACTGGCGCAGTTCGCGCACGTCGGCCGCGCGGCGGACGAAGGAGAGGGCGAAGAAATCCACCCCTTGTTCCAGGGCGAAACCGGCGTCCTCCCGGTCCTTGGGCGTGAGAGCGGAAAAGTGGAGCGTGGCGCCGGGCACGTTGATGCCCTTGTGCGAAGTGAGGGGGCCACCGACGACGACGCGGCATTTGAGGCCCTCCTCGCCAGCCTGCAGGACGACGAGTTCCAGGTTCCCATCGTCCAGCAGCACGGCCTGGCCGGCCTGCAGGTCGCGCAGCAATTCGGGGTGCGGGAGGGGGATTTCGGCCGTCACGCCGGGCCGCGGGTGCGGGGTCAGGACGACCACGTCCCCCTCGTGCAGTTCCACCACCCCACCCTCGATCTCGCCGACGCGCAACTTGGGCCCTTGCAGGTCGGCCATGAGGGCTACCAGGTGCGCCTCTTCTGCCGCGACCTGCCGGAGGGTGGCGATGGCGCGGGCGTGGGTGGCGTGGTCGCCGTGGGAGAAGTTGATGCGCGCCACGGTCATGCCGGCCCGCAGCAGGTCACGCATAACGTCGGGCGCACTGGAGGCAGGCCCGATGGTGCAGACGATTTTGGTGCGCGGCATCTGTCTCCTTGCGACACAGGCGTGAGACGTGAAACGTGAAACGTGAGACGTGATATGAGTGATCCTCGTAGGTCACGCTTGCAGCGTGACGGGACTCAAAGGCGAGAGCTGTCTCCTTGCGACACAGGCGTGAGACGTGTTGCGTGTTGCGTGTTGCGTGAAACGTGATATGAGCGTTTGGTACAGAGAACCAGGTCAGCGGCGCAGGTTGTTGAAGGCGGTCATGCCAGCGTAGACCGCCTGCTCGTCCAGTTCCTGCTCGATGCGCAACAATTGGTTGTACTTGGCGACGCGGTCAGAACGGCACGGCGCACCGGTCTTGATCTGGCCGGTGTTGAGCGCCACCGACAGGTCGGCGATGGTGGTGTCCTCCGTCTCGCCGGAACGGTGCGACATGACGGCGGTCCAACCGGCCCGCTGCGCAGTTAGCACGGCGGCGATAGCCTCGGTGAGCGTGCCGATCTGGTTCACCTTGCACAGCAGGGCGTTGCAGGCGCGCAGGTCAATCGCCTTCTGCACCCGCGCGACGTTGGTGACCAGCAGGTCGTCGCCGACGATCTGGACCCGGTCGCCCAAGCGCTCCGTCATCAAGATCCAACTGTCCCAGTCGTCCTGGGCCAGCCCGTCTTCGATGCTGATGATGGGGTATTGGGCCACCCAG
>DATKWP010000463.1:0-3036 GCA_035529535.1 Anaerolineae bacterium
GGCCAACCGCTCCTCGATGCCACCCTGCCCACCGACGTACAGGAACGTGGGCGGCTCAGAGGCCTGGCATAGGCCAGGCTCAGCGACCAGCGCCTGTACGACGTCCAGACCGGGATAGACGTGTCCCCCGGTTCCACCACCCGCGATCCAGATCCGCACGCTGACGACTTCCCTTTCCCGCCCGGCTTCCCGTCCGCCTGCCCCTCGAAACGCTCAACAACAGCCCCACGCTGGCGAGGGACACCACCATCGTGGAGCCACCCGAACTGATGAAGGGCAGCGCTATCCCCGTGAACGGGACCAAACCCGTCATCACGGCGACGTTGACCAAAGCCTGAAACGTCAGTGAACACGTCACCCCGCACGCCAGAAGGCCGGCGAAGGGGTCAGGTCCGTTTAGGGCGATCTTGCAGCCACGATAGGCCAGGAGCATAAACAGGCCAATCACGACCAGGCAGCCCACAAAGCCCAACTCCTCGCCCAGCACGGCGAAGATGCTATCGGTATGGGAGGCCGGTAAATAGCCCAGTTTCTGCTGGCCCTGCCCCAAGCCAACGCCAAACAACCCGCCGCTGCCCAACGCCATCAGCACTTGCTGGACGTGATACCCGACGAGTCTCGGATCGCGCCAGATGAGCAAGTATTCATCAATGCGCTGCCTGGCATAGGGCAGTTGGTTGACCAGAACGAGAAGCGTGATACCGCTGGCAGCACCCCCGATGGCCAGTTGGAGGATGTCGGCGCCGGCAAAGAAGAACATCACCAGCGCAGTCAATACGATCAACGTCGCGGTGCTCACGTCCGGCTGCATCATGATCAGGCCGGCGATCCCGCCGATCAGGACGGCGAACGGGACCAGTCCATAGGTCACGTCGCGGATCTGCTCACCCTTGGAGGCCAACCAGGCCGCGACGTAGATCACGATGGCCAGCCTCGCCAGTTCGCCAGGCTGGATCGAACCGTTGAGAAACGAGCGGCGCGCACCGAAGCGATCGTCCCCCACAAAGAGCACCAGGATGAGCAGGAAGAGCGCCCCGCCCATCACCGGCACGGCCCACTGTTGCCAGCGCTGGTAGGGCACAGCCGCCGCCACGACCAGGGCGACGGTGCCCAGGCCGACCCACAGGAACTGCCGCGAGGCGATGTGAAAAGAGTTCTGGTACACCTGGTACGACCAGTCGAAGGTAGCGCTGTAGACCATCATCAACCCGACGATGACCAGCCCAGCGACCGCCAGCACCAACACGTAGTCAGGGCCGGTGCGAGCCCGCTTATGCCCTGTCCGGGTCCGTCCTGCCGGACGCCCCGCTGAAGCGGGGGACTTGCCGGCCCTCGCTACCGTCGCCATAACCCTCGCTCCTCCATCCCCACTACAGTCCCCGCACCAATTCCTTGAACCGGTCCCCGCGCTCCGCAAAATCGCGGAAGGCGTCGAAACCGGTACCTCCCGGCGAGAGCAGGACCACGTCACCCGCTTGGGCCAGCCGGGCAACCACCTCCACCGCCTCCTCCAGCGTCTCCGCCTGCGTGATGCCCTCTAATCTCCTTGTCTCCTTGTCCCCTTGTCCCCTTGTCCCCTTGTCCTCTCCACTCCTCTTCCACCACTCGCGCGATCATCGGCCCCGCTTCCCCAAACGTCACCAGGTGCCGCACCCGGCACAGGGCTTCCGCCGCGAACTCATCCCAGGGCAGTTGCTTGTCGCGCCCGCCGGCCAGAAGCACGATAGGCTCCTCGAACGAGCGCAACGCGGCGAGGGTGCGCTCGGGAGCCGTGGCGATAGAGTCGTCGTACCAGGACACCCCGTTCCGTTCGCGCACCAATTCCAGCCGGTGTTCGACGCCGGCGAAGGTCGTGGCGACCTGCCGCATGGCCTCCACCGGCACACCGGCGACTCCGGCCAGGGCGCTGGCCGCCAGCACGTTGAGCAGGTTGTGGCGTCCACGCAGCCGTACCTCCGAGGTGTGGCAGATCAGGCGATCGGTCCCCCCGGAGCGCAGCGTCAGTGCGCCGTTCGTCCTGAACGCCCCTTCTTCCACCTCGGCTCCGCCGCTGAACCAAAGCAGGTGGGCGGCGGTATCCAGGGCGAGGGAGCGGGCGTTGGCGTCGTCGTAGCCCAGCAGCGCCAGGTCCTCCGGCTTCTGGTACGCCACGATGTGCCGCTTGGCAGCGATGTACGCCTCCATGGTCTTGTGCCGGTCGAGATGATTGGGCGTGATGTTGAGCACGGCCGCGACATGCGGACTCATCGTCATCACCTCCAGTTGAAAACTGGAGAGTTCCATCACCACCCAGTCATCCGGCCTAATGTTGTGCAGGTCGGCGATGAGGGGGTTACCGATGTTGCCGCCCACCCAGGTACGCGCGGACGCGGCGAGATTCCTCGCTGCGCTCCGGGTGTACCCACCCGCAATGACAGGTCCGGCGGCGGCCGCGCGGCACATCTCGCCTGTGAGAGCCGTGGTCGTCGTCTTGCCAGCCGAGCCGGTGATGCCGATGACCGGGGCCGGGCAGCGCTCCAGGAAGATCTGCGCGTCGTTGCTGAGCGGGACACCGCGCTTGCGCGCCTCCTCGACGATCGGGATGTCTACCGGCACTCCGCCGCTCAAGCACAGCAAGTCAGTCCCCTTCAACAGGCTAGATGGATGGCTGCCGAGCACGTAGCGCATGGGCAACCCCTCCAATTCGGCCAACGGCCCGGCCAATGCCGCCTTGTTCTGCAAGTCGGAGACCGTCACCTCGGCCCCGGCCTGCACCAGGAAGCGCACCAAGGCCATGCCCTGACGAGCCAGGCCCAGGACCACTATCCGCTTTCCCGCCAGATTCTCGCTCTTTGGCAATCCCCATTCACCCATTACGTGTTCCGTGTTCCGTCCTACAGCAACGCCAGGGCCACGCCGGCCATCGCGGCCAGCAACCCTACGAGCCAGAAGCGCTGCACGACCTGCGTCTCTGACCAGCCGAGCAACTCGAAGTGATTGTGCAAGGGACTCATCTTGAACAAACGCCGCCCCTGGCCAAACTTGCGCCGGGTAACC
>DATKWP010000464.1:0-2552 GCA_035529535.1 Anaerolineae bacterium
CAACGGCGTCGGCGCCTTCCTGATCGTCCAGCAGGGCGACGACCGCGCTGGCCCGGTCGCCCACCCGTACAAAGGCCTGCGCCTTGGCCAGCGGCAAGAAGACCGTCACGTCGTCAAAGCCCGGGATGCCAGAGTCGTACAGGCCGCGGATTTCGAAAACCGCCTCGTCAGGCTGATCGTCTGAGGTATTGACCAGCAGGCTGATCCCATCGCCCACGGCCAACCCCATAGTCTCTGCTAGCCGCCGGCCGACGAGCACACCGCTCCGGTCATCGGGGTCCAGCCACGCGCCGGCAACCAACCCTTCCCGGAAGGGCGCCATCGTCTCGGCCAGCGGCTCGACGCCATAGACCCGCAGCCCAACCGACTCGTCGGCCGTGTTCAGGATGCCGCTGGCCCACAACACCGGCGCTGCGTCTCGCACGTTGGGCAGCGCCTTCGCCTGGGCTGCCACTGCCTGCGGCTCCTGCAGCAGATCCTCCCATTTGAGGCTGACCATGTCCTCGTCGTAGGTTTCAGCGCGCACCTGCACGTGACCCGTCTGCACCCGTATGTTGTTCTCGACGGCCCCCTCTATCGCGCCCATCTCATAGCCGTGAAGCGTGATGACCAGCGCCAGGCCCAGCATCACCGCGATCATGGTCAATGCCGACCGGCGCTTGTTACGTCTCACGTCGCGGACTGCAATCCTCCACAGTCTGAATATGAACATCGTCTCCCCCTCAGGCCTCACGAATCGCGCATCTTGTCTGACGCATCAGAGATCGTGGAGGTCTATACATAGTGTAGCGCCTCGGCCGGCTCCTGCCTGGAGGCTTGCCAGGCCGGGTAGAGCGAGGCCAACGCGGCGATGATGGCCACGGTCAGCGCTCGTTGCACAAAGACATCTATCCCAATTTGGAAGTAGAGCCGGCCGCCCAGCAGTCCCATGAGTTCGCTGATGTCACTCAGGTCGGATCCATACAGGGACATGAGGTCGAGGCCGACCCGTCCAAAGTAGGCGGCTATCGCCCCACCCAGCAGGGAGCCGATCAGCGCGCCCAGCAAGCCGATGAGCACACCCTCCAGCAGGAAGAGCACCATGGTCTCCCATCGCTTCAACCCCATCGCCCCCAATATGCCGATCTCACGCGTGCGCTCGAACACCGCCATCAGCATCAGGTTGAGGATGCCAATGCCGGCGATGGAGAGGATGACCAGCCCAAAAACGCCCATGACCTGGTCCTCGATCGCCATCAACTCTCTTGTCGTGGGATCCAGGGTATCCCAGGCATCAACCTCGTAGCCGGGCAAGGCAGTCTGCAACCTCTCGACCACCGGCGGCTCCTGCCCCACCTCTTGGAGGTAGACGCCAATCTCGGTGGCCTGGTCGCGCAGGTCAAAGAGGGTCTGCGCTTCGAGCAGTGAGACGTAGACCATCCTCTTTTCCACCTCCGCAATCCCCAGGTCATAGATACCGATGATGGTCATCGTGCGGCGCCGCATCTGCTCGTGGGTGGCGCGTCCGACCAACGTGACGCGGTCGCCCACGCCCAGCTTCAGCCGTTTGGCCAAAGCCTGGCCGACGAGGAGCACGTCCTCGTCGTCGCCCTGCAGGTAGCGGCCCTGGACGACGTTCTCCGCCACCAGGCTCACCGCCGGTGTTTCCTGTTCCGGTTGGATGCCGGTGATGGCCACCGACATAGTCCCCTCCCGGTTGCTGACCATGCCTCCGGTCCTGATGCGTTGGGCCACGGCAACCACCCCCGGCTGGGCTTGCGCTGCCTGTGCCAGCGCGTCGGGGTCGGCCAGGGGCAATAGTGGCGACCGATTCATCTTCTCCCGGTAGCCTGGCGCGTGGACCTGCACATGGCCGCCCTGCAGCCTGACCTGTTTGCCGTGAAGGGCCTGGTCCATCCCGCCCAGCATGCCGTCAAAAGTGAGGATGAAAGCCAGCCCCAGCGCGATGGCGATCACAGCGATCACTGTCCTTCTCCAATTGCGCCATACGTTACGCCACGCCATTATCAAGAGTTTTTCCACGTTCACTCACCTCCGAGCGGTGAATCTTACCTGTCTTCGATGCCCCGTCGCCTCACCGGGAGCGAAGGAGTCATCGCACCCCTCTATTATGCCCGGAAACCCTTGACATCGCCACTGTTAGTGCACAGCCTCGCGCGAGAGGAGCGCGAAGGCGTCGTCAAGCAAGGGGGGCATGGGAGGGCGGTGTCGGGCCAGCCCATAGTGGCTGTCACGTGCTAGGCCACCTTGCCCCCATCTGGTGGGATGATTGGGGAGGGCACGATAACGTCATGTGGCGAGGCTTGTCCGACCCACACACAAATAGGGGCACGGCATGCCGTGCCCCTACTCGAGGGCTGAGGTATCGATTGGGGGGCGACCTCGCCAGCGCTAGTCGGCACCATCCCCCTATTCTGGTTTCTATCCTCATGACGGCGCCCGCTGCGCCGCCAGGTTCGAATGCCCGGGTCTAACTCCCCCAGGACAAAACCCGCTCGTTGCCTCCCGTGTAATAGATGTTCAGCTGCTCGGTGACGTTCTCCACGATCTTT
>DATKWP010000465.1:0-2037 GCA_035529535.1 Anaerolineae bacterium
CGGTACGTGGCGGGAGACGTGATCGTCCATGACAGCAAGCTCTCTTTCTTCCCCAGCCACTACTATGACCGGGGGCTGGCGCAGGAGTACGTAGGAGACGTCCCAGGCTCCCCCATCGACACCCTCGCGCTCCCCACCCAGGAGGTCCTGGGCCTCCTGGGCAAGCCGGACATGTCGACGGCGGTGGGCGATGCGGAACGCGTATGGTTCGTAGTCTTCCAGCGGGCCCTTGATGAGGCAGAGGAACTTGGTGAGCCTAACCGCAACATGGCATGGCTCGAGGATCACTATCGTCTCACAGACGCCATCGGGTACGGTGACCTGAAGATCCTTGTGTACGAACAGTCGTAACGAGGTAGCATGTTTGAGTTCACCAGACGAGAGATCTTGCAGGCGACAGGCATCGCAGCCGTTGTGGTGGCCATATCCTCGGTCCCCTATCTGCTGGGCTATTTGTCGGCAGCCCCGGGCACTGAGTTTGGTGGTTTTGTGATAGACCTGGACGACAGTCGCTGCCACCTCGCCAAGATGCAGCAGGGTGCGTGGGATGGATGGAGATATCGCATCCTCTTCACGCCTGAGGATCACCCGGGAGCGTACCTCAATACCTTCTACATCGCGCTGGGAAAGCTCTCCGCCTTGCTGCGCCTGCCGCTCATCGCCACATACCATCTCGCCCGTCTCGTCGCTGGTCTTGCCATGCTGGTGTGCGCGTACCTGTTCATATCAGTCTTCCTCCAAACGAGGGAAAGCAGGCTCACGGCATACCTGCTCGTCTGCTTCTCCTCGGGCCTGGGCTGGTTGGTGCTGCTAGTGACACGCTCATCCACCTTCTTGGGCCTGTCGCCCATGGATTTCTGGCTCATGGAAGCGTACACCTTCTTCACGCTTCTCACTTTTCCCCACGCGTCAGCGGCTGTAGCTCTCCTCCTCGCATTCTTCCTGCTCGCCTTGCGATGCCTGACCACTTTCCGGTTCCGCACACTGCTCTGGAGCGTCCTCACCTTGCTCGGTCTTTGCCTAATCCATCCGTTCATGGCCCTCCCCATCGATGTGGCGCTCGGCGTGTACTGGACACTGATCCTCCTGATCAGGCGGAGGATGCTGCGCCGCGAGTTCCTGGCCATCTTGACCTGGGCACTGACGCCGCTGCCACTCATCGCCTACTACCTCTTGGCCTTCGCGAGCGATCCGGTCTTCCGGTATTGGTCCGCCCAGAACATCCTTCCCACCCCGCCCTTGATCCATCTGCTCTTGGGATACGGTCTCGTGCTTCTGCTGGCCATTCTCGGTGGGATCCGCGTTTTCCGACAGAGGAATGAAAAGCAGGTGTTTCTGGTAGCCTGGGCGTCGAGCGCTCTCCTACTGGCATATGCCCCAATCGCCATACAGCGGCGAATGGTGGAGGGCCTGCATGTGCCTCTCTGCATCCTGGCAACAATCGGACTGCTGGAACTCGTCTTGCCAGCTTTGCTAAGATGTGAGTGGGTCACTCGATTCGCCCGCTGGCGAGGGTACCAAAGAGAGGGGCTGCGCCGGCTCCTGGTCTTCTCATCCATCGTGGCAACGTTCCCATCCAGCCTTTACTTAGTGGCCGACGCAAGCTCCGTCGCGCTGGAGCACCGCTCGGCGCCCTTCCACAGCCGGCACGAGGAGGAGGCCATCGACTGGTTGAAAGCCAATACCCAGCGGACCGACACAGTGCTGGCCTCCTATGACATGGGCCGCCTCATCCCCGCCCAGGCGGGTAACAGGGTCTTCATGGGCCACATCATCGAGACTGTCCAGGTGGAGCGTAAGAGAGAGCTTGCTGCCAGTTTCTTCCAGGCTGATACCAGCGATGATTTCAGGCAAGCGCTGCTCACCGAATATGGCATCCGCTACGTCTTCCACGGTCCGAGGGAAAGGCTGTTGGGGGACTTTGACCCCTTGAGATGCGAGTATCTTCTGCCAGCGTACCACAATGCAGAGGTCACCATCTATCGCGTGGGCACCTGACTACAACCGGACAGGACTAAAAGGAGTCTGAGCACGTGA
>DATKWP010000466.1:0-5878 GCA_035529535.1 Anaerolineae bacterium
CTCTGATGGGAGGCGTCTTGCTCTCGAAAGCTTCGGTCCCCCCCCACATACAGGCTGAAGATGTGTTGCGTCACTTGGTCGTCAGCCTGGGGCGGGAGGCAGAGCAGCACGGGATCTGTGAGGACGAGGACCTGGACCAAATTGTTGAGGAACTCCAGCAGCAGGCCTACCACGAACGCTATGGCGAATGACAGGAAAATGCGGGTCTTTCTCGACGCCAATATCCTCATTCGTGGCGTTACCTTGCCTCGCTTTCCTTACGAAGTATTGCGCCACGCTGCTAGAGGAGATTTCATCCCTGTATTCTCACCCTTGGTGCTGGACAGTGTCCGATTGTATGTGCAGAGATTATTTCCCCACTGCTGCGATGCTTTGGAAGCATTGCTAGGGTTGCTTCATTATGAACTGGCTATTGACCCAGCACCTGACGTGGTGGCGGCGCACAGGAATCTTGTGCGAGACGCCAAGGATGTCCCCGTCGCCCTGTCCGCCATCCAGGCAGAGGTGGATTACCTGGTCAGTACCGACCGGGACTTTGTTGATGAGGATGACACTACGGCGGAACTGCGCCGGTATCTCAGGCCCATTCAGCCTGGTTCGTTCCTGCGTGAGATCATGGGCTGGAGCAGCGAGGCATTGTCAGCCGTCGAGCGTCGCCGGTGGACAGACCTGGAGCGGCCATTCTGGGAGCATCAAACGTCATGAGTAAGATTTCGACTCTGGCCCTCATCCCCGCGTGGAACGAGGGGACGCGCATTGGGCCGATCCTGGAGGGGACGCAGGCGTACCTGCCGGTGTTGGTGGTGGACGACGGCTCGCGCGACGATACGGCAGCCGTGGCCGAGGCCACGGGCGCGACGGTCGTGCAGCATCCAGAGAACCGGGGCAAGGGAGTGGCGCTGATGACCGGCTTCGCCTGGGCGCTGGAGCGGGAGTACGGGGCGGTGCTCACGCTCGATGCCGACGGCCAGCACGACCCGGCCGACGTCCCCAAGTTCCTGGCGGCCTACGACGCCGGTGCAGGGGATTTGATCGTCGGACGGCGGAATTTCAGCCAGATGCCCTTCCCCCGCTTTTGGACCAACCCCTTCGGCTCGTGGTTGCTCTCACAGGCGCTGGGGACGCGCATCTACGACAACCAGAGCGGCTTCCGGCTGTATAGCCGCCGGTTCCTGGAGACGCTCGACCCGACCACCACCGGCTTCGAGTGGGAGGTCGAGGTCATCATCCAGGCGGTGTGCGACGGGGTGCGCATCGGGTGGGTAGACATCCGCACCATCTACAACATAGGCAAGGTAAGTTACTTCCATCCCATCAAGGACACGGCCATCTTCTTTGGGATGGTGTGGCGTGCGTGGAGGCGGCGGCGCGCGATGCGCAGTACCTAGACTGTCTCACCACCCACTCGCCGCGAACGCCGCACTCAGCAGCGCCTCCCGCTCCTCGGGCGCCATCGGGCGAGGGCGGGCATAATCCTCCAGGATCGCCGTCAATACCTCGGTGCTGAGGTGCCGCCCGTCGTAGAAGACGTGCCGGTCCACAAATTCCTGCCGCGTCTCCAGCGACCACATCTGGTCGAAGAACAGGTTGCCCAGGCCGTAGTGGATGAAGGCGCCGTCGTAAAAGTCAAAGCCCTGCGGCTGGTGCGCCTGGCTGCCACTGACGATCACGGCGCCGGCCTCGGCCAGCGCGCGAAAGTCGCTCCGCTGCTGCGGCGTGGGGTCGTACTGGTAGAACTCCCAGTACTGCTGCGTGACGATCGGGATGATGCCCTGGTCGCGCAGTTGGTGGACCTGGGCGTAGAGGGCGTCGTAGTTGCAGGGGGCCGCGCCGGGCTGGGAGTCGGTCGCCCAGTCGGAGGCCGGGCCGACCGGGTTACAGCCGGCGAAGCCGAAGGTGTGCACGCCGTGGGTGAGCGTCAGCACCGACTGGGCCTGCGCCAGGTTCCAGCCGCCCCCGAAATAGGAGAGCCCGCGCTCGTCGTACATGGTAAGCGAGAGCCGCATGGGCTCGACTCCCCAATCGAGCAGGTGGTTGCCGGTCAGTTCGATCACGTCTACGTCTACGTCTTCCAGCAGTTCGACGTAGCGCGGGCTGGAGCAAAAGACCATGGTCTCGTTGCTGGCCGGCGGCGGGCAGTCACCGGCGAAGGAGACCTCGCTGCTGACGTGGGTGATGTCGGCGTCGAGCAGCCAGTCGCGGATGTCCTGGGCGGGATAAGTGACGCCGTTCGCTTCCATCCTGACGGCGGTGCCCCGGGTGAGCGCCGTGACGCCGGTCATCACCAGCACCGTCATTTTGGCCGGGTCGCGGTTGGTCAGTGGCGTGGCTGCCAGCAGTTCCTGGAGTTTGGCCACACCTCTTTCGAGGCCGGTCAGCCCGGCGCGCATGACGAGCGGGTAAGCGGCCGTGTCCAGGTCCTTATCGAGCACCGACTGGCCGTCCAGTCGCAGCACTTTCCAGCGTGGTTCCAACTGGTCGAAGGGGACGATGGCCCAGGACGGGCGAAAGTCCCAGGCGCGTGGCAGGATCTCTTCCGGCGCAACGATTTCCATAGCGGTGGGGACCGGCTCACCCAGCACGGTGGCGAGCGCCGCGGCAGTCTCCGCGCTCATGAGCAGCGGCCGCCCGACGAAGGGACCGGCCAGGGTGCCGCTCCAGGTGCTGGCGACGTCGGCCCAGGCCACCTCGTCGGTCAACGTGGGGAAGGGGGCCACGACGGCGTAGACCCACTCGGCCAGCGGGACCGTTCCGGGAGCGGGGTTCACTACCACCTGCACGTCGGCGGCCTCGGCAGAAGGGGCCGGGGCGAAGAGGTCGGGATGCCCGGTGAGGGCAGCGCTGAGTGTATCGGCGACCGGTGCCGGCAGCCCCGGCGGGACGAAGACGGTCACCGGCCAGGCCGGGGTAGGGGTGGGGGAAGGGGTGGGCGTTTCGGTAGGGCGCGGGGTGCGGGTCGGCGTGGGCGTGGCGGCGGGGCTCTCTGCTCCGCTGCATGCGGCGAACAGGGCCGCGACGAGGCCCAGGCTGGCCAGCAAGGCCAGCCACAGGGCGCGCTGGGATGGAGTGGTCAGTTTCATTGGAGAGGCGGGGTAAAGTGTACCCAGACCCAGGTGCTCGGCATCCCTTGGCCGATGTAGACCTCATCCACGTCGTCGGGGACGAACGGATCGGCCCAGGTGAAGAACCATTGCGCGTCACGGGGGGCCAGGTTGACGCAGCCGTGACTGCGCTGGAAGCCAAACGCATCGTGCCAGAAGGCGGCGTGGATCGAGTACCCCTCGTGGAAGTACATGGTCCAGGGTACGTCTTCGATATAGTACCAGGCGGGGCTGCCGTCCTCGACGTCGGGGTTGCTCATCTTGCCTTCCTGGACCTTGGCCCACAGCCGGTATAGGCCGGGCGGCGTGGCAGTGGCGGTCCGGCCGCTGGAGACCAGCGTGGCGTAGACCATGCGCTCCCCTTCGTAGGCGGCGATCGTCTCCTCGAACAGGTCCACTTCGATCCACTTGTCCCCCGGGCCGACCTCCGCTGGCGGCGGATCCACGTCCACCCGGGCCACGTTCTTCTGTTCCACCCACTGGTCAGGCCCCACCAGGTACCAGATTCCGTCGCCGATGCGTTCCTCGGCGAAGATGGTGACCAGTTGGTAGCGGTTGAGCGCTGGGACGGCACCGTTGACTGCTCCTCCGGGCAAAACCAGGGGCTGCACCCAGCGGTTGGTCCAGGCGAAGGGGTGTTGGGGTTGTTCCGTGAAGTAGACACCCTGGAAGCGGGAGGGGCCGGCGAACGCCAGCGTGCCATCAGGGACGAATTCCTCCTCGTTGATCTGGTACCAGGTCTGCCCTTCGTACTCGACCGTGCCATCCACGCTCACCCACCAGTCGCCGGAGAGCATGGTGCGCACCGGCGGCAAGCCGAGGGCCGCTTCCATGGGATGGCGGTAGATGTTGAGCGGCAGCGCCTTGACGTAGGCGTAAGTGTGTGGGACCACTTCCTCGTCTTCGTCGTGCGGGAGTTCCACCACGGGCAACTGGGGCAATGTGTCGGGCAGGTGAATGGAGGCGATGCGGTAGGGGGTGGTGCCAGGCCCGTAGGGAGGACACAGCTCTGGGTTGCGCCAGATGAGGCTGGGCACACAGACGTAACGAGCATAGGCGGCGGAGGCGGGCGGCAGTCTTGGATCGGGCTGGCCGCTCGCTGCGGCAGACCCCGCCTGCAGGGCCAGCAGGATGAACAGGCCCAAGACGATGGACAGACAACGGCGCATACAGTTTCTCCGATGGCACAGAATGCAGGCGATATTCTAACACAGAATGCGCGCGGCGTCCAGTAAGAAACCGGAGAAACCGGGTTTTTCCCCAAAACCAGGTTTCTTATCTCTCCATTTTTCGCTCCAGCCGCGCCAGGCGGTGGTGCAGTTCGGTTAGCAGAGTGTCGTGGCGCAACCCGGGAGGCCATTGTTCCACCTGGGCCAGCGCGGCTCGCGTCCAGCCCGCGGCCAGCAGGAGGTCCCCCACGTGCCACTCAAAGTACTTGGCCAGTTCGACGTGGGCCAGGACGTCGCCCTGCTCCTCCAGTGCCAATTGCTGCCAGCAGGCGCAGGCCCCGGACCAGCGGCCGGCCCGTTTGAACGTGGCTCCCAGCGTGCGCAAACCGTTGGCGCGCAGGTCGGGCGTCAGGCCTGTCTCGAGGGCGGCGCGGTAGGCCCGTTCCGCCTCGGCCAGCCGGCCCTCGGCGGCGTACCAGTGGCCCAGGGCCAGGAATTCCGCGCCGCTCAACCTTGCATGGCTTCCGTCCGCTCCCTCGCTCCAGGGATCGGCGAAGGCGCGGCAGAGCCGCGCGGCGAGCGTGACCATGCTGAGGATGTCTATTCCGTTGTGGTAGAGCACCCGCTTCATCTCGCGGGCGTCGCCCGTGCGCAGGTAGTCGCGGTAGAGGTAGGGGATGATGCCGCTGGGTACGTCGTCCTGCTCGCGCGATACGCCCAACACTGCCGGCTCGAGCGCACTCAGCGCACACGACGACAGGTGCAAGTGCCACAGCCGCCGTGCAGGAGGGAGAAGGTCGAGATGAGGCATCCCTGCCGCCAGGGGACGCGTGCGCGCCAGGATGAAGCGGTTTTCGAGGATCGGCAGGTCGAAGGCGCGCCCGTTGAACGAGACCAGCGCCTCGAACTGGAGCACGAGTTCTGCCAGCGCTTCGACCATGGCGGGCTCGTCGCCGGGGTCGCGCAGAAAGTGCTGGCGCACGTGGAAGCCATCGTCGGCAAAGAAGCCGAGCCCGACGACGAAGGCCATCGTGCCGGTGCCACCGGATAGCCCGGTCGTTTCAGTGTCGAGGAAACAGGCTCGCCGCCGGTCCGCACTGGCGAGCCGGCCATCTTGCGCGACCCGCGCCAGAACCTCGGCGGGAAGATCCAGGAACGTGGAGAGAGAGAGGGCACCGTGCCGGTGATCGGGCGGGTAGGTCGTCTCGGCGACGAAGCACTGCCCGCGGGAGGTCGTGTGGAAGTGGCCGGGGACCAGGTCCTCGATGGCCAGGCGGCGCTGGGGAGAGAGCGTCACCAGTTCGCGTACGCCCTTCACCACCCCCAGTTCGCGCAGCCGCTGTCGCATGTCGTCCCGCATAGTTCAATATGGAGCGTGTCCCTATTCGCACCAGGGAGGCCGGATCCAGTAGTCGTGCTCGACGTTCTGCCCGTCGGCCGATTCGACGCGGATGGTGTGCACCAGCGCACCGCAATCCCGCGCTTTGAACACGATCGTTGGGTTCCTCTCCCACATGGTGAATGCTTCCAGGTCGTGGTAGACAGTAAAGGGAGGCGCACCGCCCATGATGCGCAGGATGATGGTCGCTTCTATCTCCCCATCGGACA
>DATKWP010000467.1:0-2348 GCA_035529535.1 Anaerolineae bacterium
TTCTTTTTCCCCAGGCTCAGATGGTGCGAGACCCGCTCCGCGTATCCCTCCAGCTCCACCTGTGCCAGCCCGACCGCTGCCCAGCGCCAGCCGCTGCTCAATCGCTGCCTGAAAAGGCCGCTTGTCCGGCCCCTGCGGGACAAATATCCCTCCCAAGTCGAGATACTTGCCCCTTGAAGCGGACGGTAAAACCTGCTACAATTTGATCTCATAGAGGCCCCCTGCCCAGAGCCCCGACGAGGGCCAGGGCAATACCAGCGACCAATAGGCCCCGAAGGTCATCCTTCGGAGCTTTCGGTTTTCTCTCACTACGATCCAGATGGACTACCCTACGGAATTGACCGCAACAGCGGGACCTGGGTTATCTTTGACAACTGGGCCTGCAACAACCAGAACACGATCGCGCAGGAGAACTGGGCAGCGGCAAGTCTATGTTCCTGGAGTAGGAGACGCTGTGGCAGATGGCGCTCATTCCAGGTTCCAGTTGCTCCTCGGGCTGCTTGACGGAAAGGCTGAATTGGCGATACTATGACCATCCTACGAGGAGCATAATCAACCGGCGCCATGACCACATCCAACGATCCTATCCTATCAGCACTGTGGAACTCCCCTCAAGACAATGAGGCGCGCGCCTTGGCCGCGCGCTACTCGCCCATCCTGCGCTTCGACGCCCGCGAGCCTTTCCTGCCGCTGGCGGCGGGCTATACCGTCTTTCGCCAGGACGGGCCATCCCCCTCCTTTCAGCGCGGCCACCAGGTCGAGCTGGCCCCACCCGGGCAACCGCCCGCCAGTTTCGCCATCGAGTACGCCATCTGGTGGGACTGGGACATCGGGCACCTGTACGAACTGGAGCACGTGTGGGTCTTTGTAGATGCACAGGGCCGCGTCGTGCGCGGGGAAGCCAGTTGGCACGGTGGCTACCACGATATGCGCTACACCCCCCCTCCCGTCCCCCCCCCATGGGGGGGGAAAGAGGGGGGTGAACTGGCGTTAGACAGCGACCACCTGGTGCTCTACAGCGAACCGGGCAAGCACGCCTTCGCGCCCACCCCCGCCTGGTTTCAGGAACGGCGGCAGCGCTTCAAGCGCTCGGAGACGAGCGCACTGGCCGGCGCGGGCGGTATCCTGCTGGCCCCCTACATCCAGGGCCAGGTGCACGTGACCCCGCTCAAGACTCGCCTGGTCCACACCTACCTGTCTCAGCAAGCCTTCGAGCCTGCCTGGGACTTTTCGCAGGTCTTCCGGTTCCCCTCCCCCCCACCCCCCCCCTATAGGGGGGGGGACGGGGGGGGGTTGGTGCCCTGGCCGGCCCTGCGCGACTGGATGCCGGTCCGCGTCAACGCCTGCCTCGACCGGCTGGCAGGCCAGATTGCCCCGGCCGACTATCGCTTCCTGCGCATCGGCCATCGCGGCGCGGCGGCGCATGCACCGGACAACACCTTGCTCGGCTTCCGCCGGGCCGCCACCCTGGGGGCCGACGTGGTGGAATGTGACGTGCAGGTGACCGCCGATGGGCAGGTGGTGGTCGTGCACGATTCGTATCTCACCGGGGCGGATGGGCGTGCCTGGCCCATACGCCGCAGCACGCTGGCCGAGCTCCGCGCAATTGACCTCGGGGAAGGGGAGCGCATCCCGACGCTGGCCGAAACCATCGAGGTGTGCAAGGGCGAGCAACTGGGCCTCTACATCGAGCTCAAGGACGGCGCGGCGGTGCCCGGCGTGGTGGACATGCTCCGTGCGCAGGACGTTGTCTCCCACTGCATTGCCGGTTCGTTTCGGCCCGATTGGCTGGCGGAGGCCAAGAGCGCGCTGCCGGAACTGGCCACGTCCATCCTGTTCGGTTCCCCCCACCTCGACGCCGTCGGGCTGGCCCAATCCGTGCGTGCCACCTACGTCCATCCTTGCTGGGAGCGCTTCCCCCATCCCAGCGCGTTGCTCACCCCCGAATGGGTGGCGCGCGTGCGCGAGGCCGAATTGGGCATCATCTGCTGGCACGAAGAGCGCCCCGAGGAGATCGCGGCCCTGCGCCGCGCCGGCGTGGACGGCATCTGCAGCGACGCGCCCGAGTTGCTCGCTGTGTGGTAGCAAGCCTGCCAGGAGGCGGTGATATGGCGACGGTTGAGTATGGACCCGATGTCAACCTGAAGGAGTTGCGCGGCCAACTGGCCGACCGCGTGGCGTGGACACTGATCGGGGTTGGCACGGCGCTGGTAGTGGTGACCTGGCCGCTGGTGGCTTTCTGGCCCCTGGGCGGCGTGCCCGCTTTTGTCGTCCCGCTGGCGATCGGACTGGTGGCATTGGGGTGGAGCGGGAGGGCCCTGGCTGCCGCGCGCCCGTCCCTGGCGCGC
>DATKWP010000468.1:0-6459 GCA_035529535.1 Anaerolineae bacterium
CCGCCACCACCACCCCGCTTCCAACTCACGCTCGACCAGTGGCTCGACATCGTGGGCTACGTGTTGCTGGCCGTCGCCGGGCTGACCATCCTCAGTTTCCTCTCCGCCAACCACGGGCTGGTCCCCGGCTGGTGGCTGGGAGTACTGCGGCGGACCTTTGGCTGGGGCACCTACCTGGTGCCGCTGTTCGTCGGCGCGGTGGGGCTGTGGCTGGTGCTGCGGGACTTTGGCGACCGGCTGCCCCGCGTCACGCCCCAGCAGGTGGTGGGTGTCCTGCTGGGCTACCTGGCCTTGCTGGCCACGCTCCACCTCCTGGCGGCGCTCTTTATGTACGAGGGCAACATGCGGGCGATTGCCCAGGCCGGCCACGGCGGGGGATCCCTGGGCGCGGCATTGAGCGGGACGTTGGTGGCCGGGTTAGGTGGCGTGGGTGCGGGTGTCGTGCTGGTCACCTGGTGGCTGATCGTGGCCGTGCTCACCTTCAAGGTCACGGTCCAGGACGGCGTGCGGGCGTTCCAGTACGTGTGGGGATGGCTCCGGCCTGGGCTCAGCCGCTCCAGGCCCTCCCTCACGTCCCCCCGGCCTCCACTGCGCGAGGCGCCCGGTGCTGGCCCCGCTCAGCCTACCATCCGCACTGTCCCGTCGGCAGCGGCTGCTCCTCCATCCTCTCCGTCAGCCGCTTCCATCCAACCGCGTCTCTTCGGCAGTGGCCAGGCGTGGCGCATTCCTGCACTGGACGACATCCTCGAGCCGGGCAACGGGCAGGACTTTAGCGCCGAGATCCTGCGCCAGCAGGCCCGCATCATCGAGGAGACGTTGGAGAGCCTGGGCGCACCGGTGCGGGTCAAAGAGATCAACCCGGGACCGGTCGTGACCCAGTTCGGCGTCGAGCCGCTCCTCCTGGCCGGCGCTAACGGCAAAGAGACCAAGGTCAAAGTCAGCCGCATCAGCGCGCTGGCCGACGACCTGGCGCTGGCGCTGGAGGCCAAGACGTTGCGCATCGAGGCCCCCATTCCCGGCAAGGGGCTGATCGGCATCGAGGTGCCCAACCCGCAGGTATCGCTGGTGGCGCTGCGGGACGTGATGGACTCGGAACCATTCTCCGAGGTGGCTTCGCCGCTGCGGATGTGCCTGGGCCAAGACGTCTCCGGCGGCGCGGTCGTCACCGACCTGACCGCCATGCCCCACCTGCTGATCGCCGGCACGACCGGCTCGGGCAAGTCGGTCTGCATCAACTCCATCATCGCCGCCTTGCTCTTGCAGAACACGCCCGACGATTTGCGGTTCCTGATGGTGGATCCCAAGCGGGTAGAGTTGACCGGCTACGACGGCATCCCGCACCTGCTGTCGAAAGTGGTGGTGGAGATGGAGCGGGTGACGAGCGCGCTGCAGTGGGTGCTGCGCGAGATGGACGGGCGCTACCGCCGCTTTTCCGAGGTGCGGGCCACCCACATCCGCGACTACAACGAGCGCATCGCAGCACAGCGGGGCGAAAAACGGTTGCCGTACGTCGTGGTCGTCATAGACGAACTGGCGGACCTGATGATGATGGCTCCTCAAGAGACGGAGCGCTCCATCTGCCGGATCGCCCAGATGGCGCGGGCGACCGGCATCCACCTGGTGATCGCCACTCAACGCCCCAGCGTGGACGTCGTGACCGGGCTGATCAAGGCGAACTTTCCCGCGCGCATCGCCTTCAACGTGGCTTCAGCGGTGGACTCGCGGGTGATCCTCGACATGCCCGGTGCCGAGCAATTGCTGGGCCGGGGTGACATGCTGTTCATGCCCCCCGATGCCCCCATGCCGATACGCTTGCAGGGCGCTTTCGTCTCCGACGATGAACTGCGCCGGCTGGTGCAATACTGGAAGGAGCAGGCCCGGCCAGAAGCGATCCCGGCCACGAAGCCGGTCCAGCAACTCTTGTGGAAGGAGGCAGCCAAGCCAGGACCGAAAGTCGAGTACGAAGACGAATTATTGCCGGACGTGATTGACGTGGTTTTGAGCGAGAATCGGGTCTCGATCTCGCTCCTCCAGCGCAAATTGCGCATCGGTTATACCAGGGCGGCGCGGATTATGGATATCCTCGAACAGCACGGGGTCGTGGGGCCACAGCCTCCGGGTGGCCAGGCACGCGAGGTCTTCCCCAGCGCAGCCCAGGCGTTGCTCCACCCCCGAGGGGAGGGGCAATGAGATGTGCGATCCACAAACAGACGTATGCCGACGGACGAGCGTATCGCTATCACATCCTGGATGAGACTGGGGCCTTGTGTACCATCGCCGAACCGACCGGGCTGCTGCTGCCGACGCCCACGCGCCTGGTCGAGTTTTTCGACCCCGAGCACAATCTAGTTGGCCGCCTGCGACCTCCGGCCGTTGCCCCGTGGCGGCGCGGGACACGCTACGAGATCTCCGTTGGCGACCCAGAAGAGCCCTGCGCGGTCATCCAGGAACGGTGGCGGCTGGTGGACATGCTCCTATTGCGGCCGCCACGCTATAAAGTACAGGTGGGAGAACAGTGCTACGTGGCCCGGGGCAGCCGGTATGGGGAGTCGTACTATGAGATATTCCTGCTGGGTGGGGAAGAAGGAAATGAGGAAGGGGTAGATGAGGAAGGGGCGAATGAGGCGAGAGAAAGGGCCAGGGGGAGAAAGATAGGGCACATCCAGCGTCCGGCCGCCGGCCCCAATTACGTCGTCGAGACCGACGCTGCGCCGCTGCTCCAGGCTCCGCTCGTCCTGGCGGCGCTGGTGGTCTTGATTGATATGGAACTAAACGCTTGAGCAGGCTACTCTTGCGTTGAGCGCTTGCCCCGTGCGCGCCTGAGTTCCGGCCACTCCAGTTTCTTGCCCTCCTGGGGCTTGGCGGTGACCACGTGCTTCACCGCCTGGGCCAGGTCATCGGTGTCATAGCCCTGCACCTGGGCCTTCAGTTTGTCCAGCGCCGCACGCTCCTTCTCTCCCAAGGTTCTCCCCATCTCGGCGTCTACACCGATCATGGCCAGGAGCAGCGCCCGTTCATCGTCGGTCAAGTCCGCCCCGTCCTCCACCAGCCGACGATCCCCACCCGCGCGGAAAACGGGGCCTTCTGGCTTATCCTTCGCTGTCATGGGTCCTCCCCGCCAGGATTTGGATGTGGCACCTGGACGCGCCGTGTCCCATCTGTTCCTTCAGATCCACCTCGATCGAGGTACCTGGCAATAACACCTCGAAGTACGCGTCCCATAGCCCCTGGCAAGCGATACAGGCCTGGTCGTGCCGTTCCAGCCCAGCCTGCCGCGCTCCCCAGAGCGCCGCGCAGCGGGCAACAGTGATGTCGGCGCGGTGCTCCTGAGTCTCGACCTGGGCATCGAAGCCAGCCGCCAGCACGTCCCGGAAGTAGGCCAGGATAATCTGCGCGGCGTCCTCCACATCATCGGCGGCGGGCTTGCCGAGCGCACGGAGCATCCTGCGCATCTCGATGCGCCCGAAGGCAGCCCGTACCCGCGCGTTCAGGCGCACTGCCGTCTCCCAGCCGAACTCGTCGTACACCTTAAGAAACCACTGCCCGTCCCAGGCCATCGCCAGGAGGGCGAGCATGCGCGCCCTGGCCTCCGGCGAGATTGCATATTCCCCCATCCCACCTCCTCACGGCGCTCGCCAATCGGGCACGCCCGCCCGGTGCCGCCAGCGCCACCACACGCCCGCCGGATAGCCGACCATCTTGGCGACGTCGCCCGCGACGCGGATGAGCGGCACCCACAGCGCTGCCTGCGCTTTCTGAGCGCTGCTCAGCCCTCCCCACGCCCGCCCCAGCCGCCGCCACCCCGCCCAGAACATCCCCGGAATGGCGACCAGGTAGAGTGCCCACCACCAGGGGCTGGCTACGGCCCCGGCGGTGGCGATGAGCGGCACGGCAACCAGGTAGGTCAGGTAGCGGATGGCGTGGCGCTTGCGCCACAGGTCCGCCTTGCCATCCCCCCGCGCGTAGCGATAGTATTGTACGAAAAAGGCACGCAGGTTCGGACGTGGCCGAAAATATACCAGCGCCTCGGGGGTGAAGATGAACGGCCCAACGAATTTCCGTAGCCGCAAGTCGAAGATGAGGTCTTCGCAATAGTCGAGCCACTCTGGATAGCCCCCCACCGTTTTCCAGGCCGACTTGCGAAAGGCGACCGAGCGGCTGGAAGGAAGAAAACGAGCCGGGTTGATCTCCCGCAGTTCCGGGAGCACGGTCGCACCCAGAGCCATCTCAAAGACCGTGTGGGGGTCGGGAAGGAAGAAGCCGGCAACGGCCTGCGTGCCGGCATCTTCAAACGGCGCGACGATGGTTTGCAGCCAGCGCGGGCCCAACCGCACGCCCGCATCGGCTACGGCGATGACGTCGCCGGTGGCAGCCTCGATGGCCGCGTTGCGTCCCTGCGAGATGTTGGCCCCCGGCCGCTGGATGACGCGCAACGGCAAGCGGGCCTCGGCCTCCAGCAAGGCGAGCGTGCCGTCGGTCGAGCCACCATCGCAGATGACCACCTCGTCTGGAACGTGAGTCTGAGCGGCCAGGCTGTCCAGCATGCGAGAGAGGCTGTTAGCCTCGTTCAGGACCGTGACGACGGCGGAAACGCGCATTGCCAATGATTATACACGATGATGCATCGGTTGCCAACCCCCGACCTTCCCGCAAGCTCCAAGGGAGCACCCAGCACACGATCCACCACTTCGGGGTGGCATGCCTGGCATGTGCGCTACACTTGCGAGCCTTCGGGAAGGTCTATGCCTGTTCCGCCAGTTCCTCGCGCACTGTGCGCAGCAGGGCCTCCGCCTTCAACTCGGCCAACGTGTAGCAAGGGGCCTCGAGGTGCTCGGCCAGTTCCTGTGCCAGCCCCTGGTCGAAGGCTTCGTGCTCCATGTTGATGACCACAGAACGGATGTGGTGCTGCGAAAAGATCTCGGCGATGCGATAGGCCTCGGCCTGGGGCGGCAGGTTGGACGTCGAGACGTTGCCCGCCCCGTCGGTCAGGAGGACCATCAACGGCATCAGATCGGGATGTTGCCGCAACTCGCGGGTGATCACGTCGTAGGCAGTCTGCAGCCCGGCCGAGAGCGGGGTCTTGCCGCCCACGGGAATATCGGCCAGTGCCTGGCGCGCCAGTTCGACGCTGTTGGTGGGCGGGAGCACGACGCGGGCGGTGTTTTTCTGGAAGACGACCAGCCCCACGCGATCGCGCCGTTGGTAGGCATCCGTCAACAGCGACATGACCGCCCCCTTCGTGGCCTGCATGCGCTCGGCGACCGCCATGGACCAGGAGGCGTCCACGACAAAGAGCACCAGGTTGGCCGCGCGGCGCACGCGCACCTTGCGCTGATAGTCGCCGGAGCGCAAGGCCAGGGCGGGCCCCCCTTCGCTGTGGCGCTCTTTCTGGTGAGGGGCCGCCGCACGCAGCGTCGCGTCGAAGGCCAGGTCGGTGGGATCGCCCGGGGAAGGGCGGGCCTGGATGTAGCGACCGCGCTTGCGGTCGGTGCGGGTCTGGCTACGGCGGCCGCTGCTGGCACGGGTCAGCCGGTCCAGGGGAGTGTCCAACTGGCGCGGCGCGAACGGTTCGCCAGCCGTGACCTGTTCACCGCCCTCCCACCAGCGGCCCTCTGACGGCCACTGGGGGATAGTCTGGAGCACCGGTTCGCGCGCTACCTGGGTTTGCTCGGTGGAGGATTCGTCATCCTGCTGAATCTCTCCGGGTATGGCTTTTTTTTTACTGGCTACTTGTGCGGCCGCTTCGCTCTCTTCCTCAATCTCGGCCTCAGCCGGGTTGTGGGCGCGGGCCTCGGCCAGCCGCTCCGACAGGTCCCCCAGCGTGACCTCCGCCTCTTGCAGCGGATGGCGCCTCAAGCGGTGAGGCAGCGCCAGTTCAGCGGCCAGCAGGATATCGCGATCGCTCAAGCGGGTGCGCCCTTCGTAAGCCGCGTGCGCGCGGGCGGTCTTGAGCACGACCAGATCGGGGCGGTGGCCATCTACAGCCAACTCGGCCATCATCGTCGCGATGGTCGCCAGGTCCGACTGGGTATAGCGGACCTCTGGAAGCAGGCAACGGGCGCGCACGATTTCGTCCGACAGGGCTTGCTCCCTGGTGGCCCATTCTGCAGAGAAGCCCTCGGGATCGGACTCGTAGGCCAGGTTCCACTCCATGATCGCCACCCGCGCGGCCGGTTCACGGATGCCCTGGATGTCCACGCAGAGGGCAAAGCGGTCGAGCAGTTGGGGCCGGAGGTCGCCCTCCTCCGGGTTCATCGTGCCGATGAGGATGAAGCGAGCGGGATGGCTGAACGAGATGCCCTCTCGCTCGACGACGTTCACCCCCATCGCCGCCGCGTCGAGCAACAGGTCCACGACGTGGTCATCCAGCAGGTTGACCTCGTCCACATACAGGACGCCCCGGTTGGCAGCGGCGAGGACTCCTGGCTCGAAATGCCGTTCTCCTTTCTGGATGGCACG
>DATKWP010000469.1:0-6008 GCA_035529535.1 Anaerolineae bacterium
GGTCAAGGCCACCGCCGACAAGAACGAGGACTTTATGGTCAAGACGCTCGACACCGACCAGGGCGCGCGCTACGTGGGCGAGTTCGCCATCGGCACCAATGAGGGCATCACCCGCTTCACGCGCCAGATCCTGTTCGACGAAAAGATCAACGGCAGCATCCACATGGCGCTGGGCGCGGGCTACCCCGAATCGGGCAGCCAGAACGAGTCGGCCATCCACTGGGACATGATCTGCGACCTCCACGACGGCGGCGAAATCTGGGTAGACGACCAACTCCTGTACAAGAACGGCCAATTCGTGATCGAGCTCTGATTACGAATTACGAATTACGGATTACGCATGAGACTACGCATCACCTTCTCCAAGGGCGGCCCCCTGACCTACACGTCCCACCTCGACCTGGCGCGAGCGTGGGAGCGCTGCTTGCGCCGGGCCGGGATGGCCCTGGCCTATTCCGGCGGGTTCAACCCGCGTCCGAAACTGCAACTGGCGGCCGCCCTGCCGCTAGGCCACACCGGCGAAGCCGAGTTGCTGGACGTCTGGCTGGAGCAAGCCCTACCGGTGGAAGAGCTCGCCAGGGCGGTGGTGCCGGTCTTGCTGGCGGGGCTCTCGATCAGCCAGGTATCCCAGGTGGAGCCGCAGGAGCCGCCGCTGCAGACCCGGGTGGTGGCGGCCGAGTACCGCGTGACGGTCGAACTACCTCCCGAGTTCGCCGCAGGATGGGAGGAGCCGGCCCCGCAAGTCGAATCCCGCATCGGGCAGGTGCTGGCTGCCACGGAACTCCCGCAGGAGCGACGCGGCCGCCGGTACGATCTACGCCCGCTGCTCGAGCGGCTGTGGCTGGAGCGCGCGGGGCAAGGGGAGGTGCTGCTGGGGATGCAACTGGCCGCCCGCGAAGGGGCCACCGCCCGCCCCGAGGCAGTGCTGGAGGCGCTGGGGATGACCAGAGCGTTCGCCCGCTATCACCGTAAGAAGCTGATATTGACACACCAGGGCGATCAGTTATAATGTGTCGTGGAGGATATCGTTGCGCACTGTATCGTTCGAGCACAACTTGTCTTCTGGCGTCCTGATACGTGTGCGCATCGCCAAAGAGAAGGGACACATTCTATCATTTATCTGGAACGGTATGTGAGGTGGCTGGATGACTGACGATCAGATGTTTGAACGCAATCTGAAACTGCAGACTGCCTTCATGCAGTATCTCCTGGAGCACCCTGACATCTTGGACCGGCTGCCCGATGACTTCCGGCTGGTCATCCTGCCGGACGATGACCCTGAGTTGGGGCAACGCAACCTGGAACTGTTGGGGCACCAGGGCGAATCTGACAAGCCGCTGGTGATTGCACGCATGCGCACCTGCCAGCCACTTGACCTGAAAATGCGCCCCCCTCAAGTCTTCGTGCCGGTGACGGCCGCCGTTGGTTGACAAAACCGCCAGATTCGGTATAATTCCTCAGTCGGCCGGGCCACCAGGCGCGGCCTGCTATTGTGCATAAGGGAGGATTTTATCGTGTATGCAGTTGTGAAATCAGGTGCACGACAGTACCGCGCCAGCGCGGGCGATCACCTCACCGTCGAGCGGCTGCCCGCTGCGGTGGGCCAGCAACTCGAACTGAACGAGGTCTTGCTGGTCGCCGACGGGGAACGGGTCGAGGTTGGCCAACCCACGGTCGGCGGGGCCAGGGTGCTGGCGACGGTCGTCGAGCAGGAAAAAGGTCCCAAGGTTCGAATTTTCAAGTATCGTCCCAAGGAGCGCTACCGGGTGCGCGGCGGTCACCGGCAGCACTATACGCGGTTGCGCGTGGACGAAATCGTGACGTAGGAGGGTACGTATGGCACACAAGAAAGGTGGCGCCACCAGCCGCAACGGACGCGATAGTCGCTCCAAGCGTTTGGGCGTCAAGAGATACGGTGGTGAGGCGGTACGAATCGGTACGATCATCGTGCGGCAGCGTGGTATGCACATCAAGCCGGGCACCAACGTCAAGGTGGGCCGGGATTTCACCCTCTTTGCCGGCGCTGATGGCTTTGTACGCTTCGAACACCTCCAGGGAGACCGCAAGCAGGTCAGCGTGTTTCCGACGCAGGCCTAGGAAGTGACCATGAAGGAAAAAATTCATCCCCCGTACTATCCACAAGCCCAGGTGACCTGTGCCTGCGGCAACACCTGGACCGTCGGCTCGACCTTGCCCGTCATCCGCACGGACATCTGCTCCAAGTGCCATCCGTTCTTCAGCGGCGAACAGCGCATCGTGGACGCCGGCGGACAGGTGGACCGCTTTATGAAAAAACTGGAGCGGCGTGACCAGATCATCGCCAGGGCCGAGAAGGGCAAGGCCCTGGCCTCGTCGCCCGCACTTCCCATCGCGGAATTGGACCTCGGCCTCCGCGCCAGGAAAGTGCTGGCGGGTGCAGGCATCCACACGGTCGGTGACGTGCTGGCCAAATTGGCGGAGGGTGACGACACCCTGACCAACCTGGCCGGGTTTGGATTAAAGTCGCTGACCACCCTGAAGAAACTGCTGCGCGGCCGAGGTTTCGTCCTGCCGGGAGACGAAGCGCCAGGGGCTGGTGTGCCAGCCGGCGCCGCATAGCCGCATAAGAGACTGGCCGAACGCCAGCCAGGGGGGCCATCGCGTATCCAGGGGGCAGGTGGATGCATCTGCCCCTGTTTTCGTTTTGGAGGGCTCGAGATGCACAATGCACCGGCCAGCGGACAGATCGAGGTGATCTGCGGCGGCATGTTCTCCGGCAAGACAGAAGAGCTGATCCGCCGCGTGCGCCGCGCCCGCATCGCCCACCAGAAAGTGCAGGTCTTTAAACCCGCCATAGACACGCGCTACGCCAGGGCCGGGGTGACCTCGCACAACGGCCTGCAGGTCGAAGCGCTGCCGGTCGAGAACACGGCCCAGGTGCGAGCGCTGATCGAGCCGGACACGACGGTGGTCGCGCTCGACGAGGCCCAGTTCTTCGACGACGACGTGATAGCGCTGTGCGAAGAGTTGGCCAATCGAGGCACGCGCGTCATCGTGGCCGGACTCGACATGGACTTCCGCGGGGAGCCTTTCGGGCCGATGCCCACCTTGATGGCCCGCGCCGAGCAGGTAAACAAGGTACAGGCCATCTGCCAGCGGTGTGGAGGAGCGGCCAGCCGCACCCAGCGGCTGATCAACGGCCAGCCCGCCGCCTACGACGACCCCGTGATCCTGGTGGGAGCCAGCGAGGTGTACGAACCGCGCTGCCGGGCCTGTCACGTGGTTCCGGCGTACGAGGAGAGTGATGAGAATTCCTGAGGCAGTAGACAGGGTATTGCTGGACGAGGAAACGATCGCCGCGCGGGTGAGGGAACTCGCGACTCAGATCAGTGCCGATTACGCCGACCCCGCTGGCCTGGTGCTGGTCGGCGTGCTCAAGGGCGCCTTTGTTTTTCTGGCCGACCTGACCCGGCACCTGACGGTGCCCAATTTTGTGGACTTTATCGCCCTCTCCAGTTACAACCGGGGCACGACCACGCCCGGCGCGGTACGGCTGATTATGGACACCCGCGTCAACCTCACCGGCCGCCCCGTGCTCATCGTCGAGGACATCCTGGACACCGGCTACACCCTGGACTACCTGTTGCGCACCTTCCGTGCCCGCGGTCCATCCTCGCTGCGCACCTGTGTGCTCCTGAGTAAGCCCGAGCGCCGCCAGGTTAAAGTGCCGGTGGACTATCTGGGCTTCGAGATCCCCGACGTGTGGGTGGTCGGGTACGGCCTGGACTACGCCGACCGCTTCCGCACCCTCCCCTACATCGGAGCACTGAAACCAGAGGTATACGAGTAGTTGGAGATTGCGGACTGCGGGACCTTCCCGAAGGCTCCCAGCTTTCGGGAAGGTGGTACACGATTTGCGACGTGTGGGCGGGGAAAGGGAAGGAAGATGGGAATGCGGGACGATGTGGCCAAAATCCTGATTTCGGAGCAGGAGATACAGGCGCGGGTGAGAGAACTGGGCCAGCAGATCAACGCCGCGTATGGCGACGGTGACCGGCTGCTGCTGGTCTGCGTGCTCAAGGGGGCGTTCATGTTCCTGGCCGACCTGGTGCGCCACCTGGAAGTGCGGCACGAGGTGGACTTTATGGAGATCTCCTCCTACGGGGCTGGGACGGTGAGCAGCGGCGTCGTGCGCATCCTCCTCGACCTGGAGCAGAACGTCGAAGGGCGGCACGTGCTGATCGTGGAGGACATTATTGATTCGGGGCGCACGCTGGACTATATCACGCGCAATCTGCAGACGCGCAGGCCCGCCAGCGTGCGGGTGTGCACGCTCCTCAGCAAGCCCTCCCGGCGCGAGGTTGACGTGCCCCTCGCCTTCGTTGGCTTCGAGATCCCCGACGAATTCGTCTTGGGCTACGGGCTAGACTACGCCGAGGAATACCGCAATCTGCCCTTCATTGGCGTGCTCAAAGAAGAGATCTATCAGCGAGATCAGGAGTAGTTTGCGGCGCGCTTAGCATCGGGCACTAGCCTCGGGCACCCCCCTCCTCGTCCACACGTACCACCCCAACATTCCGGCCGCCACCGCCAGCAACAGCCACTCCTCCGGCTCCGGCACCCCCGTCACCGCGAACGGACTTTGCTGGGTCGTCTCCCCCACCTCCTCCGCCTCGCGCTGGAAGCGGTCGGCGCGCTCCTCCAGTTCGTCGAGCAACTGCTCCTGGCGCTCATTCACCAGCACGATCATCGAAGAATAGGGCGTGACGATGCCCTGCTCGACGGCGATGGCGTGCAGCCGGTCGAGCGCCTCCAGTTGTCCCAGCCCCCCCCGCTCGCGCTGCATCGCCGCCAGGATCAGCCGGCGCGCCGCCAGGGCCGCAAAGCCCTCGTCAGCGGCTCCCACCACAGCGCCAGGCGCGACCTCCGCATCCGCCGCTTCGGTCGGGACCGTCATCCACACGTAGCCATCCACGACGTCGTACGACGACGCGCCAGCCCGTGCCCCCTCGCGCGCGGCCGCCAGCCTGGTCAGCGCCTCCGTGACGTCACCGGCCACCCCACCGCCGCTGGCCTGGATCGCCTCCAGCGTCGCGTCGTCGTAGCCCAGCGGGAAGCCGCCGCCCACGTGCACCATCCACACCGGCGCGTCGGGCACCCGGACCTGGACGCCGGCGTCGCCCAGTTCGTAGCCGGAGCCGTCGGTGAGCACAAAGATCGCGTCGTACCGCTGGCCGGCGTACAGCGCGTCGAATTGTCCCAAAAGTTCCACCGCGTTCTGCCCACCCACGTACAGCAGGCTACCGGGCTCCAGATAGTCCAGGCTGACCAGCGAAGCCTCCTCCCCCCGGTACGGCGACGCCGTCAGGTAGACGTCCACCGCCGCACCAACCTCCGCCAATCCGGCCGCCACGTCCGCCAGCCGCGCCAGCGCCACCCGCACCTCGGCCGCCTGCTCCTCCATGCTGCGCGAACGGTCGAGCACCACCGCCAGGCGCAGGTCGCCCGGCAGTTTGGGCAAGTCCGCCGCCTGTACGGGCCGCACGATGACCGTCTCGCCGCCGGGAAAGTCCACGCGGTGCGTCGCCGGCTCCGCCGACGCCAGGATGGGCACCGACGCCGGCAGCCATTCCTCCTCGCCGTCCGCCAGCAACTCACCGTTCACCAGCCGGTCCGACATGACGTCCCAATAAACGTTACGCTGCTCCGCCAGGCGCGGGAGTGGCCACCCGTCCTCGCCAGCCAGGGCGCGCCACGTCAGCCACATGTAGAGCGGCGGCCCCTCCACCACGGTCGAGCGGACCGAACCCTCTTCCCAGCGCACCTGGCGCGGTTCGACCGGGAAGATACGCAAGCGATACTGGCGCGGCCCGATCTGCTCGATCAGTGCCGGGTCCCGGTTGTAGCGCACCTCGCTGCGGTAGATGGCCTGGGCCGCCCCGCGCGGCGCCACCCGATAGGCGAAGCGTTCGGCCCGCTCGGGGCTGTTGCCCAGCCACAGGCCGGTGACGACGGCCGACTCGGGCAGG
>DATKWP010000470.1:0-7224 GCA_035529535.1 Anaerolineae bacterium
CTGGCGCTCAAGAAGAACTTCCGTCCATTGGGTTATCCGGTCATCACCTTCCCCGGTGAGGGTGCTGGCAGCCCGATGGAGGAAGCGGTGCTGGCGGGGCAGCAAATCGCCAAGTACGGCGGGTTCGTGGTGCTGGATGCCTTTACACCGGCGTCCGCCTATGCTCTGTTGGCGCTGCGGACCAACATCTTCACCGACCCACAGAAGCCAATCCAGGTACAGCCGGGTATCTATGAGATCAACTCGCCCAAGGCTGATTCGCCGCTCATGGTTACGACGAACTTTTCGATCACCTATTTCGCCGTGGCCAACGAGGTGGATGGGAGCGGGATGCCGGGCTGGCTGCTGGTGGCCGATGCAGAGGGCATGAGCGTACTCACGGCCTGGGCTGCCGGCAAGTTTGACGCTGAGCGTATCGCCAAGGCGGTGAAGGGGAGCGGTCTCGAAGAAAAGATCAACCACCGCAGCCTGATCATCCCGGGGCACGTGTCGGTGCTGCTGGGTGAACTGGAAGAAGAACTGCCGGGCTGGAAGATTCTGGTCGGGCCGCGTGAGGCGGTGGACCTGCCTGGGTACCTGAAGGTCTGGAACACGCTGTAGGGCAGAACACAGATTCGCAGGATTGGCGGATCTGCAGGAGGGAAGTGATTTCCATCCTCTTGCTACGGCGAGGTTTGTCACTGGCGTAAACGCAGGGTTTGTGATACAAAGGGTATCTGGAAGAAGCCCGCAGGAGGGGTGCGATCAAACCTGTCACCGTCCACTTAAAACCTGCTGATGCGAATGGGAGTACACTCGCGGCCATCGCCGGCCTGGCTGGCCTGGCGGAAGCTCAGCAGGTAGAGGTGGCCGCCGGCACGCTGCTGAGCGAGGCGGCCCGGCAGGCTGGGATAGACATTCTGATGCCGTGTGGCGGCCAGGGACGGTGTGGCCGGTGTGCGGTGATCGTCGAGCAGGGGGCGGTCCGTCGCCGCTCTACCCAGCGCCTCTCTCCCGAAGACGTGGCGGCGGGCTATGCACTGGCCTGCCAGACGACCGTCGAGGGAGACGTGGTGATTGTAATCCCGCCGCAGGAGAAGATCGAGCGGCGGCTGAAGGAGGGCAAGCGAGCGGCCAAGGTCGCCCTTCCGTTCCCCTACGACCTGCACGACCAACCCTTGCGCAAGTATGCCGTGACGCTGGAGCCACCCTCTTTGCAGGATCAGACCGACGATTGGTCCCGCCTGCAGAGGGAGCTGGCCCGCCTTTACCCCCCCCTGCCCCCCCGCAGGCGGGGGGGAGAGGGGGGGGGGGTGCAGGCCTCGCTGCCGGTGCTGCGCAAGCTGGGCCGGGCACTGCGAGAAGGGGAGTGGACGGTCACGGTGGTGGTCGAACTGGATGGGTCTCCCGGCGGGGCTCCACGCCTGATAGACGTTTTGCCCGGAGAACACCTGGAAAGCCTGTGGGCGGCGGCGATTGACATCGGCACGACCAGTAACCACGTCTGGCTGGTGGACCTGATCAGTGGTGAGGTGATGGCCCAAAAGGCGGACTATAACGGGCAGATCGCCAGGGGCGAGGACGTCATCTCCCGCATCGTCTACGCCTCCAAGGGGAGTGGCCTGGAGGAACTCCAGCGGCTGGTGATGGAGACGCTCAACCGGCTGCTGAGGGAGGCGGCACGGGAGCGCTCCATCCGCACGGATCAAATCTACAAGGTGGTGGTGGCTGGCAACAGCACGATGACGCACCTGTTCGCCGGCATTTCTCCCGAGTCTATCCGCTTGATGCCCTTCATTACCGCAGCCAACCAATTGCCACCTTTTCCAGCCCGAGAGATTGGGCTAGAAGTCAACCCCGAAGCGACGGTGGATTGTCTGCCCGGCGTCGCTTCTTACGTGGGGTCCGACATCACCGCCGGCGTAGTTAGTTCCGGGATGTGCGACGTAGGAGAACTGACGCTGTTCGTGGACGTGGGGACCAACGGGGAGATGGCGTTGGGGGACTGTACCTGGCTGATCTCGGCGGCCTGTTCGGCTGGCCCGGCGTTCGAGGGGGCGGGGGTGGTGCACGGGATGCGGGCTACCGCCGGAGCGATCGAGGAAGTGTGGGTGAACCCGGATACCTACGAGGCCACTTACCGGACCATCGCCGGCGAGGGGCCGGGCGGCGAGGCGTCGAGTACGACGAAGCCTCGAGGGATGTGTGGCTCCGGGTTGATCTCGCTGATGGCGGAGATGTTCCTGGCCGGGGTGATAGACAAGAGCGGGAATATCAACCTGGACCTCTCCGAGCGAGAAACCCCCCCTGCCCCCCCGCTTGCGGGGGGGAGAGGGGGGGGGGTGAGGGCCGGGCCGGTTTCCAGGCGGGTGCGGGAGGGGGAGCACGGAGCGGAGTACGTGGTGGCGTGGGCCGACGAAACGGCGATTGGCGAGGACATCGTCATCACGGCGGTGGACATTGACAACCTGATGCGGGCCAAGGCCGCGATCTACGCCGGCTTCTCCGTCATGGCCCGCAGTGTGGGCCTGAGCCTGGCTGACGTCAAACAGGTGCTCATTGGCGGAGCCTTTGGCCAGTACATCAACGTGGAGAAGGCGATCCAGATCGGCATGTTACCCGATATGCCCGTCGGTGGGTACACCGATGAGTACGACAGTTTTCGCTTTCTGGGCAATACCTCGGTGCGAGGGGCGTACATGGCGCTCTTGTCGCAGGAAGTGCGCCAGCGAGTGAGCGAGGTGGGGCAGATGATGACTTATCTGGAGTTGTCCGGGGACAACACGTTCTTCGACGAGTTCAGTGCGGCGTTGTTCCTGCCGCACACGGACCTGAGCCGCTTCCCGTCCGTGGCGGCCCTGATCTCTGGTCACTGATCCCTGGTCACCTACCTTCCTGAAAGTGCGGGTGAGTACACCCGGGAACTTTCGGGAAGGTCAAGCCCAGCGATCCCTGATCCCTGATACCGGAGAGTCTTTTAATGACGACGACGATTGCGCTGGCTGGCAAGGGTGGCACTGGCAAGACGACCATCGCGGCGTTGATCGTGCGCTACCTAATCGAGGAGCGGCAAGGCTCCGTCCTGGCGATAGATGCCGATCCCGCCAGCAATCTCAACATGGTGTTGGGGATGGAGGTTCGTGAGACGATCGGCGGCATCCGTGAGGAGATGCTCGACATGGTACAGTCCAGCGGTGCGTTGGCGGGTTCGCTGCCCGGCGGGATGAGCAAGCAGGAGTACCTGGACTATCAGGTGCAGATGGCGCTGGTGGAAGGGGAGCGGGTGGACCTGATAGCGATGGGGCGGCCCGAGGGGCTTGGTTGCTACTGTGCGGCGAACCAGATGCTGCGCCTGATCGTGGACCGGCTGGCCAAACAGTACGACTATGTAGTGATTGATAACGAGGCCGGGATGGAGCATCTCAGTCGCCGCACTACCCGCGACGTGGACGTGCTGCTGCTGGTGACCGATCCCACGCAGCGAGGGCTGGTGACCGCCGGGCGGATGCGCGACATGGTGCCCGGCCTGGACATCGGCGTGGGGCGTATGGCTCTCGTCGTCAACCGGGTACGGGGGATTGAGGGCGGGGGAGCGGGGGAGCAGGGGAGTGGAGGAGCAGAGGGGTTGCCTGCTCCCCTGGCCGAGGCGGTGGCACAGAGTGGCCTGGAGTTGATTGGGACAGTGCCGGAAGATGCGGCAATGGCCGAGTTCGAGTTCACCGGCCGGCCGCTGGTGGAGTTGCCGGCGGAGACGGCGGTGTACCAGGCGGTGCGGGAGATCGCGGGATGGATTATGACAAAGGCTTGATGTAGTAAATAACCTACACATGTGCATATTTACTACACATTGGCCAGTAACATAAGGAGGCATCTAGAATGTACATTATTGGTGAAAACATTCACATCATCTCGCCCAAGGTCAAGGAGGCGATCGCGGCCCGGGATGCCAGGTTCTTTCAGGACACGGCGGTGCGTATGGTGGAGGCCGGGGCCAGCGCTGTTGACCTGAACATCGGCCCGCAGAAGAAACAGGGCCACGAGATTCTGCCCTGGCTGGTGGAGACGGTCGAAAAGGTGGTGGATGTGCCACTGGTCTTCGATACTACCAACCTGGCGGCCATCGAAGCGGCCTGCGAGACGGTGAGCAAGGCCCAGCCCATCATCAACTCGACCGACGCGCGGGCGGAGCGGTTGGAGTCGGTGCCGCTGGTGGCCAAAAAGTTCAACACGCGCCTGGTGGCGTTGACGATGGCCGAGGGCATGATCCCGGTCGCCGCCGACGATCGCGTGAGTATCGCGCTGGAAAAGTTGATCCCGCGCATGCTGGAGCTTGATTTCCCGATCAATGACCTGATCATTGACCCATTGGTGCTGACCGTTTCCGGCTGCCAGCAGTATTGCCCGGAGTGCATCAGCGCCGTGCGCACGCTCAAGTTTGCCTGGGATCCGCCCCCACTGACCAATGGGGGCCTCTCGAACGTCTCTAACGCGGTCCCCAACGAGATGCGCCCGCTGCTCAACCGCACCTACATGGTGATGCTGATGGGCGCGGGCATTGATATGGTGATCGCCGACCCGTTTGACCGCAAGCTAATGGAGTGGATCCGCGTGGTCGAGGAGCGGGACGAAAGTACGACGCTCAACGGGTTGCTCTTGAGGCTGCACGACCGCGTGGCGGCGATGGAGGAACTGCAGTCCGAGGACGTGGACATGTCCGACCCAGAACAGGCGGGCATCTGGAAGACGGTGCAGGCGTTGCTGAACAAGGTGATTTACACCGATTCGTACCTGCGGTTATAGTAATCAGGGAGTAGTGACCAGGGAGCAGGAGATTCCTCGCTTCGCTCGGAATGACGAGCCCCTGGTTCCTGATCACTGATCACCGATCACCGATCACCGATCAACTGATCACTGACCACTGATGTAAGGAGGGAAGACGTGACGGCACAACTGATTGACGGCAAGGCGATCGCGGGGCAGATTTACGAGGAAATTCGGGCGGCGGTGACTGAACTGAAGACCGAGCACGGCATCACGCCAGGCCTGGCGACCGTGTTGGTGGGTGAGAATCCTGCCTCCAAGGCTTACGTGAGGTCGAAGCAGAAAACGTGTACCGAGGTGGGTTTTTATTCGATCGGCGAGCACCTGGCGGAAGACGCGTCGCAGGAGGAGGTCGAGGGGCTGGTGAAGCGGCTGAACGCCGACCCGTCCATCCACGGCATCCTGGTCCAACTCCCGTTGCCGCGGCAATTGAACGAGGAAAAGATTCTGAGCGCGGTCAGCATCGAGAAGGACGTGGATGGTTTCCACCCGCTCAACATCGGACGGCTGGCGATGAAGGGGCGCAAGCCGTTGTTCGTGCCCTGCACCCCGGCCGGGTGCATCGAGTTACTGGTGCGCTCGGGCATCCAGATTGAGGGTGCGGAGGCGGTGGTACTGGGGCGCAGCAACATTGTGGGGTTGCCCGTCTCGATGCTATTGTTGCATCGGAATGCCACTCTCACCATCTGCCACTCACGCTCCCACGATCTGCCGGGTATCTGCCGCCGGGCCGACATCCTGGTGGCTGCCGTGGGGCAGGCCGGGATGGTCAAGGCGGACTGGGTCAAGCCGGGGGCAGCGGTGATTGACGTGGGCATCAACCGGGTGGAGGATGCTGGGTCGAAGCGCGGCTACCGGCTGGTGGGGGACGTGGATTTCGAGCAGGTGAAAGAGGTGGCCGGAGCCCTGACGCCGGTGCCGGGGGGCGTGGGGCCGATGACCATCGCGATGTTGATGTGGAACACGCTGGCCGGAGCCAAGCGAGCCGCCGGGCTAATCGAATGAACTATTGTCATTCCGAGCGAAGCGACTGTCATTCCGAGATTCCTCACTGCGTTCGGAATGACGGGAAGCGGCTGTCATTCCGAGCGAAGCGGCTGTCATTCCGAGCGAAGCAACTGTCATTCCGAGCGAAGCGAGGAATCTAACCATGCGAGTCCAGATCTCGGTTGATAAAGTGCGCGGCCCGTTCGTGCGCCAGGTGGAGGAGGTGAGCGGGCAGAAGTTGTTGGCCTGCAACCAGTGCGGCAAATGCAGTGCTGGCTGCCCGGTGGTGGCGGCGATGGACCTGCTGCCCAGCCAGGTCATCCGCCTGGCGCAACTGGGGATGGAGGAGGTGTTGGAGTCGGACACGATCTGGATTTGCGCTTCCTGCCTCACGTGTGTGACGCGCTGTCCCAAGGGAGTGGACCTGCCGCGGCTGATGGAGGCGCTGCGCCAGGTGGCACTGCGCCAGGGGGTGGCAAAACTCGATCTGAGCGCGCTCCCGCCGGATTTGGTGAGGGCGGTGCCGCAACTGGCCATCGTCGGCGGGTTCAGGAAGTACATGAGGTAGAATGAGGAAATGAGGAAATGAGGAATGGGAATACCGTACTTTCCAGGCTGCACGCTATCAACGCAGGCCAAGAACTATGACCGCTCCGGGCGGGCAGTAGCCGCAGCGCTGGGGTTAGAACTGGTCGAGTTGCCGGAGTGGCAGTGCTGTGGGGCAACGTTCCCCCTGATGGTGGACGACTCGATGGCGCTGATCGCCCCCACGCGCATCCTGTATCAGGCCCAGGCTACGGGCGAGGCGAGCGGGCACGCTGGGGCCGATGCCAGGGTGGCGACCTTGTGCGCGATCTGCTTCAACGTCCTGCGCCGCTCCCAGGCCCTGCTGAAGCGGGACCCCCAGATGCTGGAGCGCATCAACTGGTTCACGGAGCAGGAATATCGGGGCGAGGTGCAGGTCTCGCACTTGCTGGAGATACTGCGGGACGATGTGGGCTGGGAGGCGCTGGCCGAACGGGTGGTGCACCCCCCCCTGCCCCCCCGCAGGCGGGGGGGAGAGGGGGGGGGGCTGCGGGGGGGAGAGGAGGGGAGGCTGCGGGTGGCCCCCTATTACGGCTGCCTGCTGCTGCGCCCCTACGAGGAGATCGGGCTGGACGATCCGGAAGACCCGACGATCTTGCACGACCTGGTGCGGGCGCTGGGGGCGGAAGCGGTGAGTTTCCCGTACAACATCGAGTGCTGCGGTTCCTATCTGACGATCAAGGAACCCGAGATTCCCGAGACGCTCTCCAGGGATATCGTGGCCTCGGCGCGGGAGCACGGGGCGCAGGTGATCGTCACCGCCTGCCCTTTGTGCCAGTTCAACCTGGACTATCCGCAACGGGAGACGGAAGCCGGCCGTACGGGCAACGAGATACCGGTACTGTACTTTAC
>DATKWP010000471.1:0-2401 GCA_035529535.1 Anaerolineae bacterium
AATCTGCTGTATGGTCGTCGCCAAGCAGGCCACAGCCTACCGCCGGACGGTGCCACAAGGCCAGGCCTACGTCTTCTACATTGACATCCGCTCTCAGGGCCGCGGGTACGACGAGTTCGTCCAGCGCGCGATGGAAGAGTCCGGCGTCGTCTATCTGCGCGGCAAGGTCTCCAGGATCATCCAACGGGACGCCCGGTTGGAGGTGTGGGGGGCCGACGTGCTGAGCGGCAAGTCGGTGCGCGTGCTGGCCGACCTGGTGGTGCTGGCGTTGGCAGCCGTGCCGGGCGCCGGGAGCGACGTGCTGGCCCGCCTGATGCGTGTCGCCACCGACGAGAGCGGCTTCTTCGCCGAGGCTCACCCCAAACTGCGCCCGGTGGAGAGCCTCACGGCGGGCATCTACCTGGCCGGCGCGGCCCAGTTTCCCAAGGACGTCCCGGAGACGGTAGCGCAGGCTTCGGGTGCGGCGGCCAAGGTGCTACAACTGTTCGCCCAGCGGGAGCTGGTGGCCGAGCCGGCCATCGCCAGTGTGGACGAGCGGCTGTGTGTAGGCTGTGGGCTGTGTGTGCCGGCCTGTCCCTACGAGGCGCGCGCGCTCCACCCCTGGAAGAAACTGGCGACGGTCAATCCGGCCCTCTGCCAGGGCTGCGGAGCCTGCGCCGCCGTCTGCCGCAACAAGGCGAGCAGAGTGCGGAATATGACCACGGGGCAGGTGCTGGCGATGATGGAGGCGGTGCTGCCGTTCCGATCTCCATGACCGAATCCAGGGTTCTTATCATCGGAGCGGGGTTGGCGGGGATGACGGCGGCCCACTATCTCGCCGAGTGGGGGGCGTACGCAGTTCTGGCCGATAGCGCTCCCCACATCGGTGGGGCTTTCCTGTTGCTCGACCACACTTTCACCACCGATTCCTGCGGTCTGTGTATCGCGCTCCCACGCCAGCCCTCCTATTGCCCGACGCTCGCCAGCGAGTTGCATCCCCACATTACGCCTCTAACCTGCACCACGTTGGCGGCGCTGGAGGGGGAAGCAGGGCGCTTTGTCGCCACGCTGCGCTGCGCACCGCGCTACGTGGACCCCGACCGCTGTGACAACTGTGGGGCCTGCGCCGCCGCCTGCCCGGCCACGCGGCTCCACCCTTACGACTCTTCCCAGCACCGGCTCTTCCAGGCCGGTGCGGCCATCTATCCGCCCCCTCCCCGCGCGGTACCCTTCGCCTACGCCCTCGACCCCCAGGCCTGCACGCGCTGTGGGGCCTGTGTGGACGCCTGCCCGCGCGGAGCGATTGACCTGGACGCAGCCCCGCGCGAGGAGCGGGTCGAGGTCGGGGCGGTGCTCCTGGCCCCGGGCTTCGCACCCTTCGACGCCGCCCGCGCTGGCGAGTTCGGCTGGGGCCGCTGCGCCAACGTGGTCACCAACCTGCAGTTCGAGCGCATGCTCAACCGCTCCGGCCCGACCGGTGGCCGCGTTCTGCGCCCCTCCGACGGGCAGGCACCCCGCCGCATCGCCTTCATCCACTGCGTCGGCTCCCGCAACGCCGCCCTGGGCCGCCCCTATTGCTCCACCTCCTGTTGTATGATTACCGCCAGGCAGGTGGGGCTGGTGAAGGAGATCATACCGGAGGCGGAGGTGACCGCTTTCACGATGGACGTGCGGACGGCGGGCAAGGGGTACGAGGAATACTTCCAGCGCGTGGCCGCCTTGCCGGGGGTCGCCTACCGGCGGGAGATGGTCTCGGCGGTACAGGAGGTTCCCGGTCGCCGGAGCCTGCGGCTGTTGGCGCCCGGTGTGTGGGAGGAGACTGACCTGCTGGTGCTGGCTGTGGGCCTGGGTCCGGCGGATGGCGTGCGGGAACTGGCGGCCTGTGCGGGCGTGGCCCTCGACGAGCACGGCTTTATCCTCCCCGGCGACGACGGGCCTGGCACCACCTCGCGCCCCGGAGTCTTCGCCGCCGGCGCCGGCCTGGCCCCGGCCGACGTACCCGAGACGGTAACCCAGGCGGCGGCAGCAGCCGCACTGGCGGCGCAAGCGTTAGCGGACTCCCTTTCCTCTTCCATGTCGGGAAGGGATACTCCCTCTTCTTCCCCTGGGGGCGAAGATCGCTCCTCCTATTCCCCTGCAGGGAGGGACAGCCCCTGCTCCCCCTCTCCCCCTCTCCCCCGCTTCCCCGCTTCCCCGCTCCCCTGCTCCCCCTCTCCCCTTCTCCCCCTCTCCCCTGAAGGGGTGAACAGCCCCTTTTCTTCCCCCCCAGAAGGGGGGGACAAGAGGGGGGGTGAAGACCTCGCAGACCAGCCCCCCCGCATTGGCGTGTTCTTCTGCACCTGCCATGGCACGCTGGAGGGCGCGCTGGACCTACCCGCGTTGGTCGTGGCCGCGCAGCCGCTGCGCGGCGTGGCGCACGTCG
>DATKWP010000472.1:0-3150 GCA_035529535.1 Anaerolineae bacterium
GACACCTGGCTCCTCTCCGAGCAGAACGCCTGCCCGGTGTGTGGGTTGAGTTTCCCCGCCCTGACGCCGGCCATGTTCAGTTTCAACTCGCCGCTGGGCATGTGCCCCACCTGCAATGGGTTGGGCACCCGCCTGGAGTTCGACCCCGAGCGCTTCGTGGACCCCGACAAGTCGCTGGCGGAGGGGGGCGTGCGCACGTGGGGGGAACTGCGCAAGAAGAAGTCGGGCGGCACGTACAAGGCGGCGCAGCAGATCGCGGAGATGTTCGGGCACACTCTGGACACCCCCTGGCGCGACCTGTCGGAGGAGTGCCAGCACGCCATCCTGTACGGCGGCGTCAAGGTGACCTGGCGCTGGGAAAACGAGCGCTCCTCGGGGCAGCACGAGTCGGAGTTCGAGGGCACCTTCAACTGGGTGCGGCGCTGCTTCCACCAGACCAAGTCCGACGGCATGCGGCGCTGGTACATCACCTTCATGAGCCAGCAGCCCTGTGAGACCTGCCACGGCCAGCGGCTGCGCCCCGAAAGCGCAGCGGTCACCGTCGCCGGCCAGACGATCAACCAGGTGACGGGGTGGAGCATCCGGGAGACGCTGGAGTGGGTGGAACGGTTGGGGGCGCAGTTGTCGGCTCAGGAGATGGAGATCGCCGGCGAAGTGCTGAAAGAGATCCACGACCGGCTGCAGTTCTTGATGAACGTGGGGCTGCACTACCTGACGTTGGACCGGCCCGCGCCGACCCTCTCCGGCGGCGAAGGGCAGCGCATCCGCCTGGCCAGCCAGATCGGCTGCGGGCTGGTGGGGGTGCTCTACATCCTGGACGAGCCCAGCATCGGGCTGCACCAGCGGGACAACCGCCGGCTGTTGAACACGCTGGAGCAGTTGCGCGACATGGGCAACACGGTCATCGTGGTCGAGCACGACGAAGAGACGATGCGCACCGCCGACTGGATCTTGGACCTGGGGCCGGGAGCGGGCGTCAACGGGGGGTACGTGATCGCGTCGGGGCCACCGCAGGCGATCATGGAGCACGCCGAGTCGCTGACCGGGCGCTACCTGCGCAAGGAGGTGCAGGTGAGCTCGCCCAACGGTAAGCGGCGCCCGACGAACGGCAAATGGCTCGCGGTCGCCGGCGCGCGGCAGCACAACCTCAAGGACCTGACCGTGCGCTTTCCGCTGGGGCTGTTCACCTGCGTCACCGGCGTCTCCGGCAGCGGCAAGTCGTCGTTGGTGGCGCAGACGCTCTACCCGGCGCTGGCCGCCACTCTGCACGGAGCGTCGGACAAGTCGGGCGAGCACGATGCCATCGAGGGGCTGGACCTGGTGGACAAGGTGATCAACATCACCCAGGACCCCATCGGGCGCACGCCCCGCTCGAACCCGGCGACCTACGTGCAGGTGCTGACCCCCATCCGGGGTTTGTTCGCGCAGGTGCCGGAGGCGCGGGCGCGCGGCTACCAGCCGGCGCGCTTTAGTTTCAACGTCAAGGGAGGCCGCTGTGAGGCCTGCCAGGGCCACGGCAAAAAGTGCGTCGAGATGCACTTTTTGCCCGACGTATGGGTGACGTGCAACGTGTGCCACGGTATGCGCTTCAACCGGGAGACGTTGCAGATGCGCTACAAGGGCAAGAACATCGCCGACGTGCTGGACATGGACGTGGACGAGGCGTTAGAGTTCTTCGCCCACGTGCCGGCGATCAGGCGCATCCTGCAAACGCTGGCCGACGTGGGGTTGGGGTACGTCAAGTTGGGCCAGAGCGCGACCACGCTTTCCGGCGGCGAGGCGCAGCGGGTCAAGTTGGCCAAGGAACTGGCGCGCGTCTCGACCGGCGACACGGTCTATATCCTGGACGAGCCGACCACGGGCTTGCACTTTGCCGACATCCAGAAGTTGTTGGACGTGCTCCACCGGCTGACCGACGCCGGCAACACGGTCATCGTCATCGAGCACAACCTGGACGTGATAAAGAACGCCGACTACATCGTGGACCTGGGCCCCGAGGGCGGGGACGACGGGGGGCGGATAATCGCCCGGGGCACGCCGGAGAAGGTCGCCCTCATCGAGGAGTCCTACACCGGCAACGTCCTGCGCCAGGTCCTGCCCCGGTTCGCCGAGACCGTCCCCGACGCGGTGGGCGAGCGGTAGGGGCCGGGTGAGGGTCGAAGCGGCCCCCCTCTCCCGGTGGGAGCGGCGCGCCGACGGGAATGAGGGTGAGGGCTACCTTATAAAAGCGGCGGGGATAAAATCCCCGCCCTACGTCATCGCAAGCGAGCGCCCTCGTTGGGGCCGACCTTCAGGTCGGCCCGCGGGCGGGTCTAAAGACCCGCCCCTACATCATCGCAACCGGCGAGACACGGACCGGGGCGGTCTCCCTCTCCCTGTGGGAGAAGGCTAGCCTTACGGGATTAAGGGTGAGGGCTGCCTTTGATAAAGAACGGCGGGGATTTTAATCCCCGCCCCTACATTCTTCGCACAACGGGCTTATCCCTTGAAAAACAGCCGCGCGCGGAAATACGCCCGCGCCAGGCGGCGCATGAAGAACTGCTTCACCTTCTTGCCCGTGTACTTGGGCGTAGTCTCATCGGCGAAATACCTGGCCTCCTCGGGCATAATCGTCATGGCCACCTTGATGCCGGGGGCGATGCCCAGCGGGACGTCATTCTCCATCCAAATCTCGTAGGCCCGCCGGTAGATGGGGACCATCTCCTCGTACACGGGCGGCGGGGAATCCTGCATGTCCGTGCCCACGGTGGGGCGGAAGACGCAGATGGTGGTCGCGGCGCCCCACTTGGCGAACATCTCCACGCCGCGGATGGTGTCCTCGGGCGGCTCCAGCCCCGCGATGATTTCCCCGTGAATCCGGCCCCGGCCGAAGAGCTTCGACGTGTACTCGATGGCCTTCAGGTAGAGGTCGGTGCCGAGCTTGTCCGCCTTCCCCGGGCAGATCTTGGGGAAGATGTCGCGGTTGTCGATTTCCAGGCAGAAGGAGAGGTGATCCACGCCGAGCGCCTTCAGCCGGTCGTACCAGGTGAAGTCTGGCTGCGGCACGCATTGGACGCCGATCATCGCGCCGGTCTCCTTCTTGATAGCCTCCAGATAGGGCCATATGTTCTCGATGGCATGGCCCTCCTCGTAGCCTGAGTTGAAGTGGAT
>DATKWP010000473.1:0-4213 GCA_035529535.1 Anaerolineae bacterium
CTTTCCACAGGAGTATGGCGGCATGGGAGCCGGCGAGGCCGGCTATTGCATCTTGATGGAAGAATTGGGGCGCGTCTGCACCTCCACGGCGACCAACGTGGGTGCCCACATCGGCATCGGTGCGATGGCGATCCACCTGGATGGCAGCGAGGAACAGAAGCGCAAGTATCTGGTGCCCCTGGCCCGTGGAGAGAAGATGGCCGCTTTCGGCCTGACCGAGTCGAACGCCGGTTCTGACGCTGCCAACATCCGCACCCGCGCGGTGCGCGAGGGAGATTCCTGGATTCTGGATGGGGGCAAGGTCTACATCACCAACGGTGGCTACGCCCAAATCATCACCGTGATGGCTGTGACCGACCCGGCACTGGGAGCGCGGGGCGGCGTCACGGCCTTCATCGTTGAGACCGACTGGCCTGGCTTCAAGGTGGCCCGGGAGGAGGACAAGATGGGCATCCGGGGTACCAGCACGGCGGAGTTGGTCTTTGAGGAACTGCGTGTGCCCCACGAGAATGTACTGGGGAAGGTGGGCGAGGGCTTCGTCACCTTCATGCGATCGCTGGACATGGGCCGGTTGACGTTGGGAGCGGCCGGCCTGGGCGGCGCTCAGGCGGCGCTGGAGTGGTCGGTCCGCTGGGCCAAGACCCGCAAGCAATTCGGGGCAGAACTGGCACTCAAGCAGTCGGTGCAATGGATGATCGCCAACCTGGCCACCGAGATCGAGGCGCTACGCAGTCTGGTCTACCGGGTGGCCTGGATGGTAGACAACCATCAGCCGTTCGCTCAACTGGCGGCTATGTGCAAGATGTACGGTTCCGAGGTGGCCTCGCGGTCCATTGACGTGGCGCTGCAGATCCACGGCGGGTTGGGCTATACGCGGGACTTTCCGATTGAGCGGGCCTTCCGCGACGCCCGCATCGCCGAGATCTTTGAGGGTACCAACGAGATTCAGCGCATCGTCATCGCCACCAATATCTTCCGTGATCACGGCGTGCGGATCAGGGCATAGGAGGTGCGATCGTGCCAAATATCATCGTTCTGATCGGACGAGTACTCGACCCCAGCGGCATCGTGTTCAACCGGCGCGCGGGCCGTCTCTTTGTCAACCGAGAAGAGTACCTCCTGCAGCCGGCCGACCGCTGTGCGTTGGAAGCGGCCCTGCGGATCAAGGAAGCCGGGCAACCCAAGGGGTCGCCTAGCGCTGAAGTGGTGGCCCTGCCACGGACCTTGCTCCCCGACGACGACGTGCTGCGCCAGGCGGTGGCCACCGGGGCTGACCGCGCGATCCATCTGGTAGGGGCCGGTGAGTACACCGGATTTGCCAATGCGGATGACGCCCTGATGGCCCGCGTGCTGGCGGCAGTGGTGGAGCGTTTGGGGGGCGCGGACCTGGTGCTGACCGGCGCCACGACGCTGGACACCGGCCAGGGCCAATTGGGCCCCCGGTTGGCAGAAGCGCTGGGCTGGCCCCAGATCGTGGACGTCTGGCACGTGGAGGCGGCGGACGGGCGGGTGCGCGCAGTGCGCCAGGAAAAGGACGGCTTTGTGGCCGTCGAGGCGGACCTGCCGGCCGTCGTCACCGTGTTGCCGGGGGTGCTCAAACCTCGCTACCCGGATGGCGCACGTCTGATCAACGTCTATCGGGGCGTGAAAGAGATGGCAAACGCCCTGGAGCAGTGGGACGTGGCGGACCTGGTGGAAGCGCAGGCGCTCAAACCACTGGTCGAGCGGCGTGGGCAGGAATTTCCAGCGGAGCGAGAGCGGGGTGCGCGCGTGAGCGGTACGCCCGCCCAGATGGCCCAGACGGTGGCCGAGGCACTCCGGCAGCGAGTGCGCAGGTAGAGGAGGGACGCCAATGGCAGACATGTCATATCTTGACTTGTTGATGGCGCAACAGGAGGAGGTCTCCGAGGCCGAAGGGGGAGGCGGCGGCATCTGGGTAGTGGCCGACGTCGTGAACGGTGCGGTGGCGCCGGTGACGCTCGAGGCGTTGGGCGCAGCCCGCACCCTGGCCGGTGCACTGGGAGCCTACGTCTACGGGGTTGTGCTGGGTGAGGACGTGGCCGACCTGTCGGCGACGCTCTACCAGGCAGGGGCCGACGGGGTGCGCGTGGCCGATCATCCTGCACTCGCCCAGTTCGCCCTGGAGCCTTACCTGAAGGTGTTGTCCGACCTGTTTGAGGCGGAGAAGCCGGAGGTCATCCTCTTTGGTGCAACCTCCGCGGGGCAGGAGTTGGCGGCACGGCTGGCACAGCGCATGGGAGGCGGGTTGATCGAGCACGTGATGAGCGCCAACTTGGACGAGTCCACCCGCACAGTACAGGGGGCCTTCCCCATCTATGGAGGAGAATACTTTGAGGTGGTGGCCTGCCCGGAGGCGCGGCCACAGTTCCTGACGATTGAGCCGGGGGCGTTCTCTGCCCCCTTCCTCGACCCCTACCGCAAGGGGGAACCGAAGATGCTCGAGGTGGAGCCGGGCGAGCCGGCCGTGCGCGTGGTGGGGCCGGCCGGGGGTTTCGAGCCGCTGGCAGTGCCGCTGGCGCAGGCTCCGGTGATCGTGGCGGCCGGGCGGCAGGCGGGCGACTTTGGGTTGGTCAAGCAGTTGGCCGCCAGGTTGGGCGCGCAGGTGGCCGGTGACCGGGGGGCCCGGGACGCGGGCTGGATCGGCGCGGAGCAGATCGTGGACGTGCGCGGGGTGACGGTAGCGCCGCAGGTGTACGTGGCGGTGGGCATCCGTGGCGACACGTTCCACAACGCCGCCATGGAGGGGGCCAGGTTCATCGTGGCGATTCACCCCGATCCGACGGCGCCGATCTTCCAGGTGGCTGATCTGTGCCTGGAGGCGGAGCCGAAGGATGTGCTGCCAGCACTGCTGGAGGCATTGGGGTAAAGACGGCTTGCTACGGCAACCATACAATAGGGGCGACGTCGCGTCGCCCCTATGTGCATGTGGAAGTATGGCCTTCAAGTTCATCATCTTCGACCTGGACGATACGCTGTACCCCCGCCACAACAGCCTGATGCAGGAGGTGGGCCACCGTATCCAGGTGTGGCTGCGCGACCACCTGGGGCTGACGTGGGAGGAGGCGGTTGCCCTGCGGCATCAGTACTTTCAGCAGTATGGCACTACCATGGGGGGGCTGGTCGCCGAGCACGACGTAGACGTGCACGGCTATCTGACGTTCGTACACGACGTCCCGGTAGAAGAGTACCTCAGTCCGGACCCGGCGCTGGCCGCCATGCTGGATTCCATCCTATTGCGCAAAGTGGTCTACACCAACGCAACCTCGGAATACGCCTGGCGGGTGCTGCGGGCGCTGGGGGTGGCCGATCAGTTCGAGCGGGTGATCGGCGTCGAAGAGGTGGGCCTGCGCAACAAGATCAACCGCGATGCCTACGAACGGATGCTGGCGCTCCTGAGTGCCCAGGGTCCTGAGTGCATCATGGTCGAGGATTCGGCGCGCAACCTGCAGCCGGCCAGGGCCCTGGGGCTGGCGACGATATTGGTGGATGCGCTGCCCGACGAGGCGGCCCAGCACTCGCGCCACGTGGACTACATAGTTGGGAACGTACTGGAAGTGGGCCAGGTAGTGGCCCAGATCCAGACCGAGGTCCAGACCTGACAGGTTTCTCAAACCTGTCAGGTCTTTATTCTTCGACGATCACCCGGCAGGGGGCGCCACATACCCCTTTGATCTTCAGCGGAAACGCCATGAGCCTGACCCGCCGCTTTGTCACCGCCCCCAGGTTCACCAATGGCGCCAGGATGAGCGCGCCACTTTCAAACAGTACGCTGTTCACGCCTGCGCCGTGGCGGGGATTGTCGAAACACGGTATGTCCCCACCCAGGATCGAGATGCCGTGCGCCACGATCCAGCGCATCGCGTCCATCGTCAGATAGGGGCTGTCCTCCACGAAATTGGGGGCATTCCACATGCGCTCCCACCCCGTGGCTACCAGGAGTGCATCGCCACGGCGGATTTCGACGCCGTCTGCCGCGCGCTGCAGGTCCTGGATGGTGACCGGTTGCGCCGGCCCTTTCTCCCCCACGCGCAGGACCACCGCGTCGCCGATCAACCGCTCAGGCGGCACCTGGTCAATGGTCGGCCGGTCGTGAAAGTAGTGGGCGGCCGTCTCCAGGTACGTTCCAGAGATCGTAGCCAGCCGGAAGGTGTGCGCCTCGCTGCCGTCCGCCTCGATGCTCGCGACCTGCTCG
>DATKWP010000474.1:0-2236 GCA_035529535.1 Anaerolineae bacterium
GTAGGGCGGGTTGGAGACGATCAGGTCTACCGGGCCGGGGCACGGGCTGAGCAGATCGCCGGCCAGCAGCCGCACGCGCTCCGCCACGCCGTGCCGCTCCGCGTTGCGCCGCGCCACGGCCAGTGCCGCTGGCGAGATCTCGGTGGCGTAGATGGTGGCCTCGGGCAGGTGCACGGCCAGCGAGACGGCGATGCACCCCGAACCGGTGCCGACGTCCACCGCGCTCGCCGGTTGGCGTGCCAGCGCCAACTCCACCAGCATCTCCGTTTCCGGGCGGGGGATCAGCACCTCGGGCGTCACCTCGAACTCCAGCCCGTAGAACTCGAGGCGGCCGGTGAGATAAGGGAGGGGGTAGTCCGCAGCGCGGCGGCGGACGAGCGCCTGATAGCGGTCCAGTTGGGCGGGTGTGAGGGGCCGCTCGGGGTGAGCGATCAACACGGCACGCGAGGTTCCCAGGATGTAAGCCAGAAGCACCTCCGCTTCCATCCGAGGGATGTCCGTGACGAGGGCCAACTCGCTGGCTGCCGAACGCAAAGCCCCCCCCACAGTGGATGAAGGCTGCCCCACATGCAACGCAAACGACTGACTAGTGCTGACGTGCCCCCACAGAGAAGCGGCTGGTTGATTCTCTCGTGCTGTTCTCACGGCTGACAATTAGCCTGCCGGCTCCTGTGTCGAATATAATTCTTGCCCTAACCACTGTCCAACCTGGATCAGGAAGGCCTCCATGTCATCCAGGTTCTCTCGAGCGTAGAGAAGCACGCGCTGAGGATCGATCTCCCAGTAGCGATGGACCAGCAAGTTGCGGAAGCGAGCCATCCGTATCAGACGACCTGTCAGGCTGCGATCCAGAATGCCAAGGCTCTCCAGACCCTCGAAACAATCCGGGTAACTGGAAGGGGCCTTACGTGCAGTCTTTGCCAGGATGTGGCTGCCAGTGGCTGCTATGGCCTCGATGGCGATGAGCAAGAGGTGCATCACGGTATACAGATTACGTTCATCGGCGAAGAACTCTTCGTCGGATTGGGCCGCGTACTGACGCACCTTGACGATACTCTCCCTTATCTCCCGCGCCCGTTCGCGCACTTGCTCTACATCAATTCCCTGCATCATGACGTCACTTCCTGTAGATACTCCCGGACGTAGTAAGAGAATTCCATATACTGCAACCCTACCTGCTCAATGAGATCGGTCAGGCGCTCGTCGTCTCGGCTAAAGAGTACCTCCCCTCGATAGAGGACGTTGTGCTGAAAGCCGAGAGGCGCTTCAGTAAGCACGTGCACATCCGCAGGTACGTGCAGGGCCAGTGTCAGGTCAACAGAGAGTGTCATCTCATACTCGAAGAGATCTTGCCCTGAGGCCCAGTTTGGATCCACGTAGACGGCAACGTCTACGTCATGATAGGGCAAGGCCTCGTCCAAGAAGGAGCCGTACAGGTAAGCGAAGACGACTTCCTGGTGCGATTCCAGCGCTGTTCTGAGTTGCCTTCGGAGACCTGCGCGCCGTTCCATTATTCGCCTCCCATAACCTCCAGGCGCTCCGCCTGTTCCTGGGCGGCCAGTTGGTCAATGAAGGGGTCGAGGTCGCCGTTCAGCACGGCGGGCAGCCGATAAACGGTCAGGCCGATGCGGTGGTCGGTGATCCGGTTCTGGGGGAAGTTGTAGGTGCGGATCTTTTCGCTGCGCTCCCCGGTACCCACCTGGGCCCGCCGTGTCTGAGCCACTTCATCTTCCTGCTTCTGGCGCTCCTGTTCGTAGAGGCGCGCCCGCAGGACGGCCATCGCCCGCAGCCGGTTCTGAGTCTGGGAGCGCTCGTTCTCGCAGGCCACGACCATGCCGGTCGGCTTGTGGGTGATGCGGACAGCGGTGGCATTTTTCTGCATGTGCTGCCCGCCGGGGCCGGAGGAACCGTAGACCTCGATCTCCAGGTCCTTGGGGTCAATGTGGATCTCGACCTCGTCTACCTCGGGCAGTACCGCCACGGTAGCGGTGGAGGTGTGGATGCGACCGGAGGCCTCGGTGATTGGCACCCGCTGGACGCGATGGGCGCCGCTTTCGAACTTGAAGCGGGAAAAGGCCCCGCGTCCCTTGATGCCAAAGATGACCTCTTTGAAGCCGCCGACGCCGGTGGCATGGGCGCTCAGTAACTCGGTTTTCCACCCCCGGTCCTCGGCGTAACGGGTATACATGCGGTACAGGTCGGCGGCGAACAGGCCGGCCTCGTCGCCACCGGCGCC
>DATKWP010000475.1:0-2162 GCA_035529535.1 Anaerolineae bacterium
TTCGGCGGCCATGGACTTTCAGATCGCCGGCTCGATGGCCGTGCGGCAGGCGGTCCACCGCGCCCGTCCGGCGCTGCTCGAGCCGGTGATGCGCATTGACGCCAACGCCAGTGAAGAGCACCTGGGGCCGGTCGTCGCCGACATCGGCCGGCGGCGTGGAATTGTGCGCGGCGTGAACGTGCGCGGGAATATGCGCACCATAGATGGCGAGGTGCCGCTGGCCGAGGCACGTGGCTACGCCACCGACCTGCGCAGTCTCACCCAGGGCCGGGGTACCTTCACGCTAGAGTTCCGCCGCTACGACTTTGTGCCGGAGGCGATTGCCGCCAACGTCATCGAGGTGCGCCGGGCGGAGGGCAAGATCCCGGAACGATAGCCTGGCATGCCAGGTTTGTAGTAGCGACTTCAGTCGCTCCTCCTGCTGCGGCAACGACTCGAGTCGTTACTACGAGTCATCGGACATGTCGGGGCGGATGAGTACATCCGTTCGTAGTTCAGGAGGTGCGATGGTGGACGAAACAGAACCCTTCACCGATGCCGATGCCCGCGCCGCGTGGAACGCGGGCGCTCAGGCCTGGAACGAGTTCGTCGAGTCCGGCGCGGACTATTACCGCCACGAGGTGCACGGGCCGGCGCTGCTGGCCATGTGCGAGCCGGTCGCCAGGCTCGACGTCCTCGACCTGGGGTGCGGGCAGGGCTTTTTCACCCGTGAACTGGCCCGGTGCGGCGCCAGGGTGACCGGCATTGACATCTCAGAAGAGCAGATCGCGGTCGCGCGCCAGCACGAAGCGCGCGACCCCCTGGGCATCGAATATCGCATCGCCAGTGCGACCGAGGTGAGCGCCCATCGGCCGGACGAATGCTTCGACCTGGTCACCGCGTGCATGTCGCTCCACGACATGGCCGACGTGGGGGCTGTGCTCAAGAGCGTTTTTACTGTCCTGCGCACGGGCGGAAGGATGGTCTTCTCAGTGCCGCACCCGCTCACGAGTACCCCGGTGCGGGAATGGGAACGGGACGAGGCCGGCAACCAAATGGCGCTCAAGATTGACCGCTATTTTGATTCCGGCCCCGGCGTCTGTTACTGGAGCATGCAGCGGCTGACGTATCACTGGGACGCGCCGACATGGCGGTACACGCTCGCGGGATGGAGTCAGTTGATCACCCAGGCGGGCTTTCTGGTCCGGCGGCTGGACGAGCCCCGCCCGACGGAGGAGCAGGTGCAGCGCAATCCCAACCTGGAGGACTGCTACCGGCTGCCCGCTTTCCTGATCTTCGAGTTAGTCAAGTGTAGGGGAGGTGCTACGGATTCTTGAGCGTCTCGTCGTGGCGGCCAACACTGCGCAGGACCAGCGTGTCTCCACGGCGCTCGTAGGTGTTGCGGTGGTTTTGGTCAACGCGGGCGTAGAATATGTCACCCTGGCCTGACAACCGCCCGGCGCGTAACCCCGGATGGCGCCAGTTCTCTTCGAGAAGTCGCAGTGCTCGGTCTACGCGCTGCTGTACGTCGGGAGGCAGCCGGTCATAGGCTCGCACGAATCTCTTGGTGAGCTCAGTGGGCATCGTGGGGTGCTACGTCTTCCCTATCGTGGTTGTGCAGGAAGTCTATGGCCTCCTCGGCGTTGTCGAAGCGATACACACGCCCCAACCGGATGTCCTCGTCCGCCTCGCGCTCGGCTGCCTGCCACTCGGGGGTGTAGAAGAACGCCTCGTCGGCATCTACCGGTTGGCTAGGACGCAGCACGATCGTGTGATCCTCGCGAACCTCGGCGGTCAGCAAGTCCCCTTCGTACACGCCGGCCGCCTCGCGGATGGCAGCGGGGAGCGTGATCTGATGCTTTTTGCGAACCTTGATCGTTTTCACCTCTGGACCCTCGTCCGAAATTCCAACTTTCTGACTCTATGATACCATATCTGGCCTGAACTGCAAAGGAGACTCCGATGGTCACAAAAGACACCGTCGTTCACGATTGGGACTGGTGGGCCTACCAGTTTCGCGTCGTCCATCGCCAGGGCATCGAGGGCATTGACGCCTGGGACGACCGCCTGGTCGCTTTCGTCGTCCACGCGCTCGGCCTGAGGCCTGGCGAACGGCTGCTCGACCTGGCTTGCGGTTCCGGCGTGCACGCGCGGCGGCTGGCGCGGTGCGGGCTTGACGTAGT
>DATKWP010000476.1:0-3630 GCA_035529535.1 Anaerolineae bacterium
GCGCAGCGCCTGGCGCACCGCCTCCTTGGCCTGCACCAGTTTCGGCCCCCGCATCGAACCGGAGACGTCGAGCACGGCGGTGAAACTGAGCGGTGGACGGCCGGTCTGGGTGGGAGCGGCCTCCTCCGGCGGAACCTGGGCGGGAGTATGGAGCGTGACCAGCAGGTAGCGGTCCACGTTCCGCCCGGCCGGGGCGGTCACCTGGTCCAACTCCATCTGAATGCGCACGTAGGACGCCCGCGCGTCCGGGAGCGGCTCGACCTCGAAGGCCAGTTCCCCCCCGCAGCGCGCACAGGTCTTGACCCCGGCGGGCTCGTCCTGCAAGAGCCCGCAGTACAGGCAGCGCATCAATCGTGGCATATATCCCCTCCTTCGCTTCGTGCAACCCGACGAACGCTCAATGCATTATAGCACAGCACGGCAATTGAAAAAAGAACCCAGGTGTGCTATACTCCTTCAGAAGACTCAACCAATCAACGGGAGGTACCACAATGTCAACAGGCGACACCAAGAGAATTCTCGTGACCGGCGCCTGCGGCCAGATCGGTTCCGAACTGACCGTGGCGCTCCGCGAAAGATACGGCCACGAGAACGTCGTGGCCACCGGCCACCGCACGCCACCCAGTTCCACGCTCCGCGATTCCGGCCCATTCGAGTTCATTGACGTGACGCGGCGGGAGACGATCGAGCAGGCAGTAGCCAAATATGCCATTGACACGATCTACCACATGGCCGCCATCCTCTCCGCCGCCGGCGAAAAGAACCCCCACCTGGCGTGGGACGTCAACATGAATGGCCTGTACAACGTGTTGGAGGTGGCCTGGGAACGCCAGATGACGCGGGTGTTCTGTCCCAGTTCCATCGCCGCTTTTGGGCCGGAGACCCCGCGCGACGACACGCCCCAGGAGACGGTCCTGCGGCCCACGACGATGTACGGCCTGACGAAGGTGGCCGGGGAACTCCTCTGCAACTACTACTTTCACAAGTTTGGGGTGGACGTGCGGGGCGTGCGCTACCCCGGCATCATCAGCAGCGAGACGCTGCCCGGCGGCGGCACCACCGATTACGCGGTGGAGATCTTTTACGAGGCGCTCAAGCACAAGCGATACACGTGCTTCGTGCGAGAGGACACCGTCCTGCCGATGATGCACATGCCTGACTGCATCCGGGCCACGATCATGCTGATGGAGGCCGACGTCTCCCGGCTCAAGCACCACGCCGACTTTAACCTGGCAGGCTTGAGTTTCTCCGCCGGGGAACTGGCGGCCGAGATCCAGAAGCACATCCCGGAGTTCGTCTGCGAGTACAAGCCCGACTTCCGGCAAAAGATCGCCGATTCCTGGCCGCGTACGATTGACGACCGCGCGGCACGGGAGGAATGGGGCTGGGCTCCGCAGTACGACCTGCCGGCGATGGTGGCCGACATGTTAGAGAGATTGGGCAAGAAGCATGCAGAAGGGAAACTTTGAAAGGAGAAACACAATGGGAGACAAATTAGACTTTATGCGACAGGAGCTCGAGGCCGCCAGAGCCGAAAAGCGCTACATCAACATCCGCACGATGGATTCCCCCGCCGGCGCCTGGATGGTCGTGGACGGCAAGAAGGTACTGAACTTTTGCACCAACAACTACCTGGGGCTGGCCAACCACCCGGTGCTGAAGGAAGCAGCCCACAAGGCCGTCGCAGAATGGGGCGTGGGACCAGCCGCCGTGCGCACCATCGCCGGCACCCAGCGGTTGCACGTCGAGTGCGAGCGACGGATGGCCGAATTTAAGCAGGTCGAGGCCGCCATACTCGTGCAGAGCGGCTTTTGCGCCAACCAGGCCGCCATCCCACCGCTGGTGGGCGCGGACAGGACCACCGGCGCCCAGGATGTCATCTTCTCCGACCGGCTCAACCACGCCTCCATCATTGACGGCGCGCGGTTGAGCGGGGCCAAGATCGTCGTCTACGAGCACTGCGACCCGGCCGACCTGGAGGCCAAGATCCAGGAGAACCTGCCCAAGTTCCGGCGCGGGCTGGTGATCAGCGACGGTGTCTTCTCGATGGACGGCGACGTCGCGCCGCTGGACAAGATCTACGAGGTGGCATCCAGGTACGACGTGTTGACGATGGTGGACGACGCCCACGGCGAAGGGGTGCTGGGCCAGGGGCGGGGCATCGTGGCCCACTTTGGACTGCAGGGCAAGTTTGACGTCGAGATCGGCACGCTCTCCAAGGCCTTCGGCGTGATGGGCGGCGTCGTCGCCGGCAACAGCGTGGTGGTGGACTATATCCGGCAGAAGGCCCGCCCCAACCTCTTCTCCAGCGCGCTCACTCCCGCCGACACCGCCGCCTGCATGGCCGCCGTGGACTACGTCGAAGCACACCCCGAACTGGTGGACAAGTTGTGGGAGAACGCCGAGTACTTCAAGGCCGGCATCAAGCGCCTGGGCATAGACACCGGGCGTACGCAGACCCCCATCGTCCCCGTCATGCTGGGCGACGTGAAACTGGCCAAAGACTTTAGCGCCAGGTTGTTCGAGTACGGCGTGTTCGCCATGGCGCTGGGCTTCCCCACCGTCCCGCAGGGGCAGGCGCGCATCCGCGTCATGAACACGGCCGCCCACACGCGCCAGGACCTGGACCAGGGGCTCGCAATATTCGAAAAGGTGGCCCGAGAACTGGGGGTCATTTGAGGAGGCGATTTCTTGACAAATCACCTGAAGCGTATATAATCCGCTACTGACAACCAATCGCCAGCACCTTCGGGGCAGGGTGAAATCCCCGACCGGCGGTAGGGCAGGCCCAGCGCCTGCCGAGCCCGCGAACCGCGCAAGCGGCCGATCCGGTGATGGTGGTGAATGAGACCCATTCGCCGCCCAATCCGGAGCCGACGGTAAGAGTCCGGATGGAAGAAGGTAACGCTAAGACCGCGTCCCTGTCATTCCGAACGAAGCCGGGTGTACTCATCCGCGGAATCCCAGGACCCATGCCCCGAAGGCCCTCAGGCCTTCGGGGTTTCCGTTGCACCGTGCACCTTTGCCCCGTGGGTGAGATCTGGCCCCCGGGGCGTTCTTGTGGAGCACACAGATGAGACGAAAGCACACGTCGCGGATTGGACTGGCACTACTCAGTTTCGCCGTCTTCCTGGCCTTGTGGCAAGGGGTGACCTGGCTGGGCGACTACCCGCGCTTCATCCTCCCGTCGCCCGGGGCGGTGGCGGCCCGCCTGGGGGACCTCCTGGCCGACGGCTCGCTGTGGTTCCACGCCGGGGTCACGCTGCGGGAGATCCTGGCCGGGCTGGGGTTGGGCGCAACGGTGGCGATCCTCCTGGGGTACCTGTTGGCCCACTCCCCCGTGGCGGAGCGGTTGCTGACCCCCTACATCGTCGCCTCCCAGTCGGTCCCGGTCGTCGCCATTGCCCCCTTGCTCGTGATCTGGTTCGGCACCGGCCTCCTTTCCAAGGTCCTCGTCTGCGCGCTCACCGTCTTTTTCCCCATCCTGGTCAACACCGTCGTCGGCGTGCGCTCGGTCGGGCGGGGGCTGCGGGACCTCATGCGTACGCTCGAGGCCAGCCGCTGGCAGACGATCTGGCTGCTGGAGGTGCCGGCCGCGTTGCCGGTACTCCTGGGAGGCCTGAAAGTGGG
>DATKWP010000477.1:0-4696 GCA_035529535.1 Anaerolineae bacterium
TTTTTCGCTGGATGGCCAGCGGGTTCGTTTACGCGAGCGCGGGGCTGGTAACGGGTGCTATGGTTTTTATCGAGTGGGCCCGCGAGTTCCTTTTTAGCTTGCTCCTATTCCTACTCGTGCTGCCCTTTTTCAGTACACTGCTCTTGATCTTGCGTGGAGATCGCCGGCGCCGGCAAGTGTTCAACGTTGCGGCGTGGGGCTTGGCTGCTGGCATAGGTCTGCTGATAGGTATGCCCAGTTATCCGAAGCTGTTTTGGGCGTTATGGGGCCTCTGGCTCTACATCGGGTTGGCCGCCAGCGCGCTGATACTGGAGGTGCTGACGCTAGCGGCGGGAAGAAGGCCCAGCCAGGGATGATGTATGTGTTCCATCGCACTCAGGCGAGTGCTCTCAGCCTGGTTGCCTTGATTGCAGGGATTGGTGCGACGGTGCTCAGCATCGTTGAGCCGGTTGAGCCGATGGGGGAGACGAATCCCACTCTGCCCGCATTGAGCTTCGCGCTTTCGGGTGTGACGTTGGTCGTCTTTGGCTACCTGGGTTGGCGCAATGCAACTATGCCAAACGGTCTGGGGATTGTTGCCATATCGTGGTTTGGAGCATAGAGATTCTTGCTAAAGAGGATAGTGTCTATGAATGAACAGAATGAACAGGCGCAACATGTTGCTCACGAGCATCATCAACACGCTGGCCAGGAGATGGAGCACGGCGCACACGGCGCACCCATAGGCCACGCGGTAGATCACACGACTCATAACGCAGAACACGCCAAGCGCGGCGCGCACGTGGAACATACCGGCCACGAGCAGATATTCCGCAATCGCTTCTGGGTCAGCCTGGCACTTACACTCCCTGTGCTGCTCTTTAGCCCGATGTTGCAGATGTGGCTGGGTTTCACACTGCCGGACTTCCCGGGCAGCAAGTGGATCGGCCCGGTGTTCGCCTTTGTGATCTTTATCTACGGCGGTATTCCTTTCCTGCAGATGGCTGTGCCGGAAGTACAGAATCGCCGCCCTGGTATGATGTTGCTCATTTCCCTGGCAATCACTGTGGCCTTTGTGTACAGCGTCTTTGCGCTGTTTGTGAATCCCACTGGTGGTTTTTTCTGGGAAATGGCAACCTTGATTGACATTATGCTGCTCGGCCACTGGATTGAGATGCGCAGCGTCCGGCAGGCTTCAGGTGCACTCAATGAACTTGCCAAGCTCTTGCCCGACACTGCTGAACGCCTCCTCCCCACCGGTGTAACGGAGAGCGTGCCGGTAGGCCAACTGCGTAGCGGCGATCTGGTGTTGGTGCGACCGGGCAGCAGTGTCCCTGCCGATGGGGTGGTGGAGGAAGGCCACTCGCAGGTGAACCAAGCTATGTTGACCGGCGAATCCCAACCGGTGTCGAAGAACCCCGGTGAGCCGGTCATCGGCGGGACACTCAACGGTGACGGCAGCCTGCGCGTGCGGATCACGGCCACCGGTGACGCCACTGCCCTGGCCGGCATTATGCGCCTGGTAGAGCAGGCTCAGCAAAGCAAATCCAAAACGCAAATCCTGGCCGATAGAGCCGCTGGATGGCTTTTTTACATCGCTCTGAGCGTAGCGATGTTGACTGCCGTGCTGTGGACCATTATCGTGGGCTTTCACTTGGAGGTGCTAGAGCGCGTGGTCACAGTACTGGTCATCGCCTGCCCGCACGCGCTGGGCCTAGCGGTGCCGTTGGTTGTTGCCATCAGCACTTCACTAGGCGCCCGCCAGGGCGTTCTGGTGCGTGACCGACTGGCCCTCGAAGCTGCCCGCGAGATTGACGTGGTGATCTTTGACAAGACCGGTACACTGACCGAGGGCCAATTCGGCGTGGTGGCGCTGGCGACTACTGCTGGGTGGGATGAGGACCGTGTGCTGGCCTTGGCCCTGGCAGTGGAGGGAGATTCCGAGCACCTGATCGCGCGCGGCATCCGCCGCAGGGCAGAGGAACGCGATCTCACGCCGCCGCCAGTCAGCGACTTTGAGGCGCTCAAGGGGCGCGGCATTCGCGCTACCTATCAGGGCCATCCGGTCTACGTCGGCGGCCCCCGATTAGTGGAGATGTTCAATCTCACACTACCTGAGGTTCTGGCTCATTTTACTGCCGAGGCTGGGCGCAAGGGCCAATCAGTCGTCTATCTGGCGATTGATGAGCAGCCCGTCGCAGCCTTTGCGCTTGCCGATGTGGTCCGCCCGGAGAGCCGCCAGGCAGTGCAGCGACTTCAGGCGATGGGGATGGAGGTTGCCATGCTCACCGGCGATAGCCAGGCAGTGGCACATGCCGTCGCCGAGGAATTAGGGATTACCACGGTCTTTGCTCAAGTGCTGCCGGAGCACAAGGATCGGAAGGTGAGTGAATTGCAGCAGCAAGGCAAGCGGGTGGCAATGGTGGGCGATGGTGTGAACGATGCCCCTGCGCTGGCCCGTGCCAATGTGGGGATTGCCATTGGCAGCGGCACTGACGTGGCGATTGAGTCGGCAGGCATCATCCTGGTGCAGAACAACCCGCTGGATGTGGTCAAGATTTTTCGATTGAGCCGAGCAACGTACCGGAAAATGATCCAGAACTTGATCTGGGCCAGCGGCTACAACATCATCGCGTTACCATTGGCCGCAGGTGTCTTGGCCCCATTGGGGGTTACCCTCGTCCCTGCCGTTGGCGCGCTGCTGATGTCATTGAGCACTGTCATTGTCGCCATCAACGCCCAACTGCTTCGAGGCGTGGAGTTGGACAGATAGTGGTGTCATGTGTAGGAGTGGTTCTGTCTTATGCTACGAATTGGTGGCGAGTTCTATGCGGTGAGCCGTCCAACAAGTCGCTCAAGCTGACGGGCTAATTCTCGGTTTTATGGGAGGTGGTGCGCCTGCGGCGGCTCTGGTTAGTGGAGGGTGTCGTGCTGGCCCGCCCGCAGCTTAGCTCAGTCGTTAGTGCGCCAAGTGGAGCTTGGCGGTGGGAGATGAATTGAGCGGAAGTGAGTATTCCTAAAGAGCCCGGTAATCAAGGAGGGTCACGATGGCGCTGATGACGAGAGGCGATTACGTCGCCAGCCTGAGCAGGATGAAGAAGCGCGTGTTCATCATGGGCCAGCAGGTCGAGAACCTGGTGGACCACCCGTTGGTGCGCCCGTCGCTCAACGCCTGCGCGATGACGTACGAGCTGGCCCAGCAACCCGCTTGCGCCGGCCTGATGCTGGCCACCTCCAGCCTGACAGGCCAGCAGGTCAACCGGTTCACACACCTGCACCAGGGTACGGCGGACTTGGTGGCCAAGGTGAAGATGCAGCGGTTGCTGGGGCAAATGACGGGCTGCTGTTTCCAGCGCTGCGTGGGGATGGACGCGTTCAACGCGCTGGATTCGGTGACCTACGAGATGGATCGAGCGCTGGGGACCGGGTACCACGCCCGGTTTCGGCAGTATCTAGAGCACGTGCAGGAGCACGACCTGGTGGTGGACGGCGCGATGACGGACCCGAAGGGCGACCGGCGGCTGAAGCCTGCGCAGCAGGCCGACCCGGACCTGTTCGTGCACATCGTGGACAGGAGGCCGGATGGGATCGTGGTGCGCGGGGCCAAACTTCACCAGACCGGGGCGCTGAACTCGCACGAGATCATCCTGATGCCGACCCAGACGCTCGCGGAAGAGGATCGGGACTATGCCGTCGCTTGTGCGATCCCGGCGGACGCCCCAGGCGTGCTCATGGTCTATGGGCGCCAGCCGTCGGACACGCGCAAACTGGAAGGCGGCCAGTTGGACGTGGGCAACCGCGAGTATGGGGGACACGAGGCGGTGATCATCCTGGACGACGTGTTCGTGCCGTGGGAGCGGGTGTTCATGGCCGGTGAAACCGCCTTCAGCGGGCTGCTCGTCGAGCGTTTTGCCGGCTATCACCGCCAGAGTTATGGCGGCTGCAAGGCCGGCGTAGGTGACGTGCTGATCGGGGCGGCGCAGTCGCTGGCCCGCTATCAGGGCACGGACAAGGCCTCGCACGTCAAGGACAAGATCGTCGAGATGATTCACCTCAACGAGACGCTGTACGCCTGCGGCATCGCGTGCTCGGCGGAAGGAAAAGCGACGGCCTCGGGCACCTACCTGATAGACCCGCTGCTGGCGAACGTGTGCAAACTCAACGTGACGCGCTTCCCGTACGAGATGGCGCGGCTGGCGCAGGACATTGCCGGCGGCTTGCTCGTCACCCTGCCGTCGGAGCAGGATTTCGCCAACCCCGAGACAGGGCCTTACCTGGACAAGTACCTGCGCGGCGCAGCCCAGTATACGACGGAGGAGCGCTGCCGGATGCTGCGGCTGGTGGAGAATCTCACGCTGGGGCCGGGGGCGGCGGCCTATCTCACAGAGTCCATGCACGGGGCCGGTTCGCCGCAGGCACAGCGGATCATGCTGGCGCGGCTGGCGGGCCTGGAGGAGAAGATGCGGCTGGCGAGGAGGCTGGCGGGAATCGAGGAGCGGCCCGTGCAGTGAAAGCCGCCCATGGCATGGCCTCAATGGTCCGAAATGCAGTGATGCAGAAAGAACTCCTGGGCTTACTGGCCGCCCGGAAGGGGCACTTTAGGCTCGAATCCGGCCATCACGGTGACTTGTGGCTCGATCTTGATCTACTGTTTGTGCGACCGAACCATGTTCGGCGATTCGCCATCGAACTGGCAAATGGGCTTTCAAAGTACAAC
>DATKWP010000478.1:0-2753 GCA_035529535.1 Anaerolineae bacterium
AGCGTATAGCAGACAAACCTCTTCTGGCTCATCCTTCACCACCGGACGGCAAGTAGCGCGAACCGATGACAGAGAAAGAAGAGCGGGTCAAAAACGAGTTTGGCCAATACGGCCAGCGCTCCTGCCCCTGTCTGCTCGTAGGCCAGACGGTGAGTCAGAAGCCCAAGCAAGTGCCTATCCGGAACCCGCCGTGAGCTTTGCACCTGACGTCTCTTTTCCATTATGTCCGACCAATGAGTGACAATCCACCAGTAAGCATCGAGCTTGTTGCGCAAGTGACTCTTTTCTCTCAATACAACGAATCCCCAGGTGACCACCTCAGCCAGGGCCAGGGCCGGGAGTAGCAGTAAGAGCGTTGGCCAACGCAGGTTCTTTAGTAGCATGAGGTAGCGATTGCGCTCCTGGTAGAACGTCTTGTGTGGACCCAGGCTTAGCGTGTAGTCGTGGTGGACAACGGAGCCAGGCACATGCACGAGGCGATAACCAGCCAGTCGGGTGCGAAACGAAAGGTCCGCGTCTTCTACGTACATGAAGAAATCGCCGTCAAAGCCGCCCATTCCCTCAAACACATCCCTGCGGGCGGCAAAGGACGCACCGGATATGGCGGCCAGCTCTTCAACCTCAGAGAAGGCGTCGCGATCCATCCCCATCCCCCGGCCCAGCGCCAACCCGCTACAGTGCACCTCATTCCCGCATCCACTCACCTTATCAGGATGGTCCATCTGCAGGATCTTGGAGGTTGCGAGGCCAATGGTGGGATCACCCTCAATGACAGAGATCAGAGCCTCCAACCAGCCAGGTTCGGTGGTGGTATCGGGATTGAGGAACGCAAGGTATTGGCCTCCTGCCTGACGAGCCGCCATGTTGTTGGCTGATCCGAATCCAAGGTTCTCCTTGCTGCGGATGATGCGGATCTGGGGGAAGCCCTGTTCGACGTAGTCGGGACTGCCATCTGTAGACGCATTATCAAACAACAGGATCTCATCCCGCGGACCCAAGTTGCACCGCACAGAAGAAAGACAAGGTTTCAGGTACTCCCTGCCGTTGTAGTTCACAATGATGATGCTTGCTCTTGGCTTGACCTCTGACATCTCATTCCGTGGAAAGACCCCGAGCGAGAGGCGGATACCCGGCTCAGACTACGCCCTTCGTCCTGATGCGGTTCTGTCTTTGTCCAGCAGCTCGAGTAGCAGACCACGGATGGAGTGGAGCATGAGTCCCGTGGTCAAAGCCAATCCACCCAGAATAGTAAGCAGCACACTGATCATCGCGTATCCGACAGCTAACCCACCATGACGACGGTACAACTCCACAACCCAGAAACCCCACCCCAGCCCGGCCAACAACAGGGCCAGCCCCGGGACGCCAAAGAAGAGCAGCGGCCGGTACTGGCCGATCAGGCGCAAGACGCCGTCGAGGACCAGCAGGCCATGCTTGGCCACAGGCCGCTTGGCCTTTTCCACGTAATTGGCGGTGATGAGCACCTCGGCCAGGCGTAGGTTGTGCTCTTTGGCCAGGAACTGCATCTCCGACTCGACCGAAAAGCCGTCCGACGAAAACCTCATGTATTCGATGGCCCGGGGCGAAAAGGCGCGGAAGCCGCTCTGCGAGTCGGTTGTGCGCTTGCCCGATAGGAGGTTGGTCAGGGTGGTGAAAACCCAGTGACCCCAGACCCGGTTGCGGGGCACGCCGCTTTCGCTGCCGTTCAGGTAGCGGGAGCCGATCACCAGGTCGGCCTCGCCACGCAGGACCGGAGCCAGGAGCTGGGGCACCTCCTCCGTCAGGTGTTGCCCGTCCCCATCCAGCATGACGACGGCTGCTGGGTCGAGCTCCCGGATGCGGCGGAAACCGGTGCTCAGGGCCGTCCCTTTGCCCTCCTTGCCCTCGTGCCGCACGACAACGGCCCCGGCCGCTTCGGCGATCTCGGCCGTGAGGTCGGTCGAGCCATCATCCACGACGATGACCGTGTCCACGTGCTTCCGCGTCTTGAGGACCACGCTGCCGATGTAGCGCTCCTCGTTGTAGGCCGGGATCAGCGCCACGATGGGGCGGGACCGGCCGTCCCCCTTCACTTCGTGTTTTTCCTCCGTTTCAGACATCTCGCCTCTCCCGGCGATAGGTCGTCCTCGCCTCTTAGATCTCACTCCAGGCTGCTCTGCACCAGCGGCCGGTACAATCCCCGCAGGAATGCGCGCGCGACCCGGAGGGGGTGCACCAGGCGGTAGAGAGAAGCCTGCCCCTTTCCCTCCAGGGCGTACCGCACCGCCAACCATTCCAGATCTGGAAAGAGAATGCTCCATAGCATGCGCCAGGCGTCCTGCAGCCGATCCAGCAGCACAACGTAGAGAAGCACCTGCCGCACCCCAGTTAGCTGCCTTCCCACCCCTTGCAGGACCACCTCCTCGTTTAGGGGCGCCAGCCTCCGCAGCAGGTGCAAGCGCACGCCCTGCGGTGCCAACTCGGCCAGTACCTCAGCGGGCACTGGTGTCGCCAACAGATCGTGGGCCGCCATCAGGCCCCAGTACACCGTCGTCTTGACCCGGAATCGCCTGACCCGCTCGAGCAACCGCGTCCAGAACAGGTTCGAGCCGGCCTGACAGATGAGACGGTCCATATCTACGTAGCCGATGAAGGAGCAAGCGTAGCCATGGTGCAGGGCCGGGTGCAGGCAGAGGTGGATCAAGGCGTCTACTGCCGAGAGCTGCCTGGCCAGCACGCCGCCCAAGTCCAGAGGGCGGGCAGCCTCCCACAAT
>DATKWP010000479.1:0-2043 GCA_035529535.1 Anaerolineae bacterium
CTGGAATTACTGTACGGTAGAAGAGTGCTCTCCGGACCTCTGTTCCAGCGCATCAAGGGCCTGGGCGGCTTTCGCAACATCCTCGTGCATCGCTACCTGGGGATTGACCCTCGCGAAGTCTACGACAACTTTCACAAGGGCTTGAAGGTTTTTCCCGATTTTGCCCAGGAAACTCTGGTCTGGCTAGATACGTTAGACCAGTAGGCGCGCCACCCCCACTGTTCGAGAGTACTGCGCTGCACTTCCGGGTGACCTCGCCATCACGACACCGAAGGCTATGAGACTACGCCGCATGCTCTAGTCACGTTACCATACAACCCCCACCTGTGACGCAGATTTGCGCTCCTGCGCACCTCGTGCTACAATAGAGGTTGTCGCGAAAGCGGCGACATCTCCGGGATTCCAGTATCCCCAAGACAACGGCCAGGACAGACAACTACCACGTCCGTGGTGAACGGATCAGGATCGAGCGCTAGTTCTTCGCTGTGTGACCCACTGGGAAACAACCGAGTTGCGGGCGGTCTGCGGCAGACGAGGGTCTGCCCGTGGTGCTGCATGCCTGGACAGGAGGAGCGCATGCTCCGAGGAACACGGGAAAGCCACTGGCTGGTCATCCGCCGCTGCCTGGCCATCATCCGGCGCGTCCAACGCGGACCCGCTCGCTGGGAAGAACTGGTCCAGGCGGTGCTGGCCCAGGCAGGGCCGGAGGCCTACGGCGAGGCCGGGGGACGGGCGCTGCACCGGCGCCTGGAAAACGACCTGCGGCGCATTCGGGACTGTCTGGGCGTAGACCTGGGCTTCGACCGGCGCGCGGGTGGCTACGCAATCCACGGCCTGTGGCACGTGCCGCTCCTGGACCTGCCGGACGAGGACCTGGCGACCATCGCCTGGCTGGAGGAAACGTTCGGCCTGGATTCGCCCCAGCACGACGAGGTACACGCCTTGCTGGGGCGGCTCAAGTTATACCTGGGAACCGAACGCATGGGGGCGTTGGAGCGTTGCCGCACGGCGCTGGCGCTGGACCTGAACCTGCGGGACGAGGACAGGATCGCCCCTGGGGTGTGGGATGGGCTGGCCAGGGCGCTCCTGGAGCGGCGCCAGGTCGAGTTGCTCTACTTGTCGCCCCAGTACGAGGATGGGCAACCCCGCCGCCACGTGGTAGACCCCCACCGGCACTATTTCGACACCACGCGCGGCCACTACTACTTGCGTGCCTACTGCCGCTCTGTCCAGGGGCCTCAGGGCCGCGAAGAGCCCTGCCGCTACGTGGACTACCGTGTCGGCCGCATCCTGGAACTCAAGGTCCTGCCCCACAAACTGGCGCCCGTGGCTCCCGCCGCACCGCGCTACGCCGTGGAGTACGAACTGGCCCCCGAGGTGGCCCGCACCGGCGTGACCCGCCCGCAGTGGATCGAGGTCGAGAAGATCGAGCGGCGCGAGAATGGGAGCGCGCTCGTGCGCGGGGAGACGGACAGCCTGTTCTGGGCAGTGAGGTCACTCTTGCACTACGGCCCCACCTGCCGCGTAGTCGGCGGGCCGGAGATGGTGCGGGAGATGCAGGCGGTGGTCAGGAAGATGGCGGAGAGGTATGCGGATGGCGAATAGCGAATGGCCAAGTCATGTGTTGCGTGCTACGTGTTACGTGTTGCGTGGCAGGCAATCCGTTCAATCCGCTCCCCGCATCCGCTGACAGCCGCTCACCCACACAGATGTGGGGGTGGGGGGGTGGTACAATGAGAGTGCTGGAGGTAAGAGGCAGGAGAGATGTGGATCAGGACGTTGCCCGTGTACTCGAAACTGGCCGATGAGAGCGATGTGCCATCGGAGGTGGCTGAACGGCTGCCAGCAGGCTGGCGGCTTTCGCAGCACCAGGTCGAGACGTACAAAGCACTGACCGGCGGCGAGTACGACGTGGTGTTCAACACGGCGATGACGGGGGACGGCAAGAGCCTGGCGGCATATTTGCCGACGCTGGTGAGTGGACACCCTGTGCTGGCGATGTACCCCACCAACGAGCTGGCGCGCGATCAAGAAACGCAGTTG
>DATKWP010000480.1:0-2526 GCA_035529535.1 Anaerolineae bacterium
CCCGCGCCGGTGATGGGCGACCCCGGTGTGTCCTTGCCCATGCCGGTGGCGTTGATGACCACGCTCCTCGCCGGCATACCCGCCATGATCTCGTCGTTCCGCCTGGAGTCCTGGTTACAGATGTACTGAAAAGCGATGTCCGTCTCCAGACCCTCGACCATTCTTTGCAGCCGGTCAAGCCGGCCCGGCGAGCGGTTTACTACCACGAACCGCCCGGGGCAGTCGCTGGGGTTGCGCTTGTGGATCAGGTGTAGCGCAATGGCCGCGGCCGAGCCGCCTGCGCCGAAACACAGCACCTCACCGGATGTAGGGGATGAGTACATCCCTTGGGATGAGTACATCCCCTGCATCCGCCCGGTGCGGGCGAAATAGTCTTTCCCCAGCAGCGCGTCCAGGCTCAGGCCGGCCGAGATGGGGTCCCTGGCGTGCCCCTCCAATGCTCCATTCCGCTTCGAGATGCACGACACCTCCCCGCAGACCTGGGCATAGGGGTCGAGGTAGTCGAACATGTCGCGCGCCGCCTCCAACAGGTCAATCTTGTGCGTCGTGACCAGCGCGCCCAGCGAGAGCGGATCGTACTTGATCTGGGCCACTGCCTGGCGGTACCGTTCCGGGTCGTCGTGAATCCGGCAGTCTACCCCTTCGATGACCACCTCCGGGTGGCCCAGTTCCCGCGTCCACAGTGGAAAGACGCGCATGATGGACGACTGGCCCGTGGTCACGCCGATAAAGTAGAACGTGGGGACCCGCCTGGTGACGATCCTGTGGGCAGCCATACTACCGCTCCCCTCTCTCGCTTTCATTCCTGCGACCGCCAGCGGGGATTGTCCACGATGGTTGGTTGGCCGTCCCGCTCGACGACGAGTTTGCGGAACCCTCGCGTCTCGATCGTCCCATAGTCGTGCCCGGCGTGCCCCGGATAGACGAACAGCGTCACCAGGTCTTCCTGGCCGGTGTTGACGGAGCGGTGCGCCCAGCGCGGCGGCACGTAGAGCACGCGCCCGGGCCGCAGTTCTTCGACCGCCCACTCCTCCTCCGGCGTCTCCATCACCATCATGCCGCGCCCTTGCAGGACATAGTACACCTCGGCGGTGTTCAGGACGCTGTGAAAGTGCCCTTTGGTCATAAAGTACTCGTCGCCCACCTTGCCCGGGTGCACGATGGACGTGCCGTGCAGCAACTCGCCCAACCCGACGTGCTCATCGGCGACTTCGATGTACTCATCGGCGATTTCGATGTACTCATCGGCGATTTGCGGGCGGCGCATCTCGTATACCTCGTACAGGACGGTGTCGCCCTGGGCCAACAGCGCCTCGTACGCTTCCTGATCGGTGTACTGGCCGCGCATGGCGGAGAGCGGGCGGGCAATGCGGATGAGTACATCCGTGCCATCGTACACAGTGGGGACTCCACCCGGCAAAGAGATGTCGAAAGTGAATGGGGTGCTGCGCATCTGGAAACTCCTTCACGGCCATTATAACCTACGACGAGAGGGCGGTCAAAAAACGACTTGTGGCCCCTTGTTCACGGCACACCCATCTTGATGTATAATACCCTGCACGTAATGGACCACTTTGAATGCAACGTTCGGTCTGTATACCAGCGCTTGAGCGTGAACCAAGGCGCTCCTTGAGCAGTAGTCATGTAGCAGCGACTGACCAAGGAATGCCCCGTGGGGCCTCAGTCTGCTGGCCGGGGAGAGCACTATGTCTGCTGTTGCACCAGGCAAGCCTTTACTCTCAAATCCTGTTCTCCGCGCTTTTGTGCGCCGCCTGGGGATCAGCCTGGCGATCCTGCTGGCCATCGCCTACCTGACCCTCTTCGGCTTGATCGTCGGCGAGCGAGGGAAGGCTGGGCTGCCGGCCCGTCCGCTGGAATCGGCCGCTGAGGCGCTGCGTCGAACCCTCGACTACCTGGTCCATCACCCCGTCACCTACCATTGGCATCGCGAGGACCTGCTGGCTCCGGGATTGGTCCTCACATTGTTCAGCCGCAGCGCCGCGCTGCTGGTGCTGTCCCTCCTCATCGCCACGCTGATCGGAGTGCCGCTAGGGGTTGCCGTCACGTTGCTCCGGCGCTTCCGCGTGGCGCCACTGGTACTGTTACTCTCTGTACTGGGCGTTTCCACGCCCAGTTTCCTGCTCGGGATGTTGTTGTGGGTGCTCAACATCCAGGTATATCGCTGGTTGGGCTTGCATAGCGCGCCGCTTCCGCCAACCGGCTTTGGCTGGGATGCCCACGTGGTCATGCCGGCCCTGGTGCTGGCCACTCGTCCACTCGCCCAGATCGTCCAGATCACCTACGTCTCTCTGTCGAACGTGCTGGGCGAAGATTACATTCGAACTGCCCACGCCAAGGGATTACGTCCGAGGGTGGTCCTCAACCGCCACGCCCTGCGCAACGTCTTGATCCCTGTCCTGACTACCCTGGGAACGTCGCTGCGTTTCTCGCTCGCCAGCCTGCCGGTGGTGGAGGCCTTTTTCAATTGGCCCGGCGTGGGCCTGGCGTTGCTCCAGGCCATCGAAG
>DATKWP010000481.1:0-10624 GCA_035529535.1 Anaerolineae bacterium
GATGATCGTGTTGGCATAGTCCAGACTATACCCCGTGTGGTATCCGTTGTCACGCCTGTAAACAACGACGGGGAGGCATCAGAGTTTTGCATGGATGGCGTTGGGCCAGGGTTGACGATCACCTGCCTGGCCGTGGGGAGAGCATTTGGACCACGAAAGGCACGAAAACTCGCGAAAAACACGAAGTCGGCCGCTGTTTTCGCGCCTTTCGCCGCCGCAAAGGGGCGCGCGGCGCCGCTAAACCATGGAGCGCCAGCGGTCGGCCAGCCCCTGCGATCGGGTGGCCTGCCGCATCAGCGTCTTGGCCGAGGGCCTGGCCCACGAGGGGGCTGGCACGTCGTAGTTGAACCCCGGCAGGGTCTTGCGCTCGATCTTGCGGCCCAGCAGGTACTCGATCCGATAGACCAGCGCCATTTCGTCAGGGGCCACGAGCGTGATGGCGTCGCCAGCGGCCTCAGCGCGGGCGGTGCGCCCGATACGATGCACGTAATCCTCGGGTTGTTCCGGCGCGTCGTAGTTGATCACGTGTGAGATGCCCTCCACGTCCAGTCCCCGCGCGGCCACGTTGGTGGCGACCAGGACGCGGTGCTTGCCCGAGCGGAACCCTTCCAGCGCAGATATGCGCTCCCGCTGCTTGAAATCTCCGTGAATGCAGGCCACGGCAATCCTGGCCTGGCGCAGTTGCCGGGTCACGACGTCGGCTTCTTGGCGGGTCCTGGTAAAGACCAGCATGCTGCTGACGTCCATCTGCTCAAGTATAGCCAGGAGAAGTGGCATCTTGAGGTGTTTGGGTACCGGGTAGATGGCCTGCTGGATCGCCTCGGGCGGATGGGCCAGGTCCAGCACGATGCTCAGCGGGTCGTGCTGAAACTGGCGGGCGAGAGCCGAAATCGCCGGAGGTATGTTGGCCGAAAAGAGCATGGTCTGGCGCTGGCGGGGCATACGGCTGATGATCTGCCTGATATCAGGCAGAAAGCCCATATCCAGCATGCGGTCGGCCTCGTCTAACACGAGAATCTCCACGTCCCTCAAGTCTACGTTGTGGCGGCGCATGTGGTCCATCAGGCGCCCTGGGGTGGCGACGACGACGTCAACGCCCCGGAGTAGTTTGTCGGTCTGCCTGACCATGCCGGCTCCGCCATACACGGAAGCGATACGCAGCGACGTACGGGCGGCCAGTTTCTGGGTTTCGCCGGCGACCTGGATGACCAACTCGCGGGTCGGCTCCAGGACCGCGACCCGGGGGTTCCTGGTCTGGGCTTGATTCCGTAACAAGTGTTCCAACGCTGGCAGAACAAAGGCCAACGTTTTACCGGTGCCCGTCTGGGCGCAACCGACGATGTCACGTCTCTGCAAGCCGGGCGGGATGGCCTGGGTCTGGATGGGGGTCGTATTCTCGTACCCCAGGGCGCTGACCGCCTGTTGCAAAGGTTTGCTTAGATCTAACTCTGTGAAATGCATGAAACTCCTCTATTGTACTTACCTGACTCACACAGGTGCTCGACCTGTGGGTTTGTGCTGGTTTGGGTCGTCATGAAAAAGCCGCTCCGATTACGTGAATCGGAGCGGTGAGAGATGCCAAACCGATTGACTTAACGATAGGGATTATACCACGAATGGGATTTATGTCAATCGGAAGGGAATCCAGCCACCCCTCGCCCTCGATCCAGTCGAGTCCCTCCTCCTCGTCCAACCGGATGTCAAGGATGGCGTGCTCATCCTGGGTGTAAGCGCGGACGGCATCTGAGGGGTAGTCCGTCATCGCCACGTTGTATTGCCCTATCTGCTCCGGGTCCACGAGCGCCTTGGGGTAGCGAAACATCAAGCGGCGGCTGCCCCAGTTGGCCAGATAGAGCATGGCGTCGTAGTATTCCGCCAGCAAATCCTCTGCTGGGCGACGAAGGCCGCCACCAAAGCTATAGGTGAACACTGCGCGCCGCGGGTGTGGATCCACGCGGCTGGACAGGCTGGCAACGGCTTCCTGCTCTTCTCCAGTCAGGGGCCGGTCAATAGCCTGAAACTCATAGTACTGGTACTCGCTCATTGTGCCTCTCTCCCAATCCGCTCAACGGCTTCGCTTGCCAACTCACCGGCCCGATTCAGGTCCACAGGGGTGGCATCTCCCTGGACCGGCAGCCAGGTGACGTGGTGGGGGCGGGCGGCTTCGATGAGCGCCTGCCACTCGGCGCGGTTGGCGACCGGTTTGCCGTCCTTCGTCTGCCATCCGCGCGCCTGCCAACCCTGTACCCACAGAGAAGCGCCCTTGATCAGGTAGTCAGCGTCGGAATAGAGGACCACGCGACATGGCCTGGTCAATGCACGCAGAGCCTCCGTTGCGCCTCGAATAAGCATGGCGTTGGCCGTCGTCGCTGCTTCAGCGCCGCTCAGGGGCCTGGCGTGTTCGCCCATCCGTAATACGGCCCCCCATCCGCCGGCTCCCTGAGCGCCGTGGCAGGAGGCCTTGACATAGATCTCCACCGCCGGACCGTCGTCCTCGCCAGTTTGGTGGGCAGCGGGCGCACCTGAGCCGCGCCGGAGCGCTTGCAGCGCAGCGGTGGCAAGCCGGTCGGCACGCTCGTTGAGGGGATGGCCCGTGTGCCCCCGGAGCCAATGCCAGGTCACCTGGTGCACCTGAGTCAAGCGAACCAGTACGCGCCACAGGTCTTGATTCTTGACCGGTTCTTTGTCGCTGGTACGCCAGCCGCGGCTCACCCATCCGTCTATCCACTGTGTAATACCCTGCTGCATATATTCGGAGTCGGTGTGCAGGTCCACCTGACAAGGGCCGAGGAGTCCCTCCAGGAGCGCTAGAGCCGCTGCGGCGGCGTGGAGTTCCATGCGATTGTTGGTGGTATCAGGATCGTTGCCGCTGAGCACCCATTCGCGCTCACCCCAGTGGATGATCGCACCCCACCCGCCGGGGCCGGGGTTGGGATCGCACCCGCCGTCGGTGTGAACACTCACCTGCGGTTGCGTGCCGTCGCTCAAGGTGTCTGGGCCGAACAAGGACTGGGCCATCCGATTCCTCTCTGCTGGTAAGCCAGCCTATGTTCTGTGCGGACTCAGTCCACCTCTGCCAACAAAGAGGCCAGGTCCTCATATTGGTACGGTGGCCGCCTGCGTACTGCCAAGACGTACACATGATCCCACTCCTGGTCAATCAGGTACATCACGCGCCAGGCATCCAACCGCAGACGCCACAGTGCCCGTTCCGGTCCAAGGTCATATTCCATGCACTTGCCTTGCGATGGCCTTGGGTTGTCTTGCAGCCCCAGCACTGCCCGCCGCACCCGTTGCCTGACGTGACCCGGCAAATCATCAATCTCTTTTCGGGCCTGGGGCCGGATGTAGACACTATAGCGCGCCACCCGTGCCCCACTCTCTTGCAACGTCCTCCAGTCGCAGCCAGCCCGCCTTGTCGGGATCGCCGCCGGCCGCCTTTAACTCGGCCAGGGCCTCCCGTGCCAGGTTTACGTCCTCGGCATCCTCCAGGGCCTCGACGATCTTTCGCCACGTCTCGATATCCATCTGAATGGCCGTGGGCCTGCCATCAGTCCCTACCACAAAGCGAAGCGTGTCCAGTACCATTTGTCGTGCCTCCTCACTTCCTCTTGTGGCTGATTATAACGGCGGATGAGTACATCCGCAAGCGTAGTGAAAGGTCAACTCGCAGGCTCCGTTCCTACACTACCTGCACACCCCTGAAAGCGCGATTGAGTTGTAATGCTCTGCCAAAGTGTGCTATACTTGTCACGGGAGACGCTCGCGGTGACCGATCGAGTTGAATTTGCTTACGATCTATTCATCTCCTACGCCGAGGCCGAGCGCGCCTGGGTCGAAGGCTATCTGCTGGATGCGCTGACCCAGGCCGGCGTGCGCTGCCACACCGAGGCGGCCTTTGCGCTCGGCGTCCCGCGCCTGCTGGAGTTCGAGCGCGCGGTGCAGGACAGCCGGCGTACCCTGCTCGTGCTCTCCCCGGCTTACCTGGCCGAAGGCTTCACGCAGTTCACCGACCTGCTGGCCCAGTCCTACGGGCTGGAGAGCGCCACCTGGCCCGTCATCCCGCTCATTCTGCGGCCGGTCGAACTGCCGCCGCGCCTGGCGCTGCTCACCGCGCTCGACGCCACCGACCCGGACGACTGGCCGCCGACCATCACTCGCCTGTGCACCGAGTTGCAGCGGGCCGCGCCCGGCCCCGCACCCCGGCCAGTGTGCCCCTATCCCGGCATGGTGCCCTTTAGCGAGGAGGACAGCGAGCGTTTCTTCGGACGGGAGCGGGAGGCGCAGGAACTCCTGGAGCGGCTGCGCCTGCACCCCTTTCTGGCCGTCATTGGCCCCTCCGGCAGCGGCAAGTCGTCGCTGGTGTTCGCCGGGCTGATTCCGGCCCTGCGCAAGAGCGGGCTGTTCGGCCCGGGCGGGTGGCTGGTGCGCGCGCTACGTCCTGGCGAAGCACCGCTGGCGGCTCTGCAGGAGGCCATCGGCGACGTCACCAACCTCCAACTTCCAACTTCCAACCTCCAACCTCCAACTTCCAACCTCCTGCTCGTCGTGGACCAATTCGAGGAGTTGTTCACGCTGGCCCGTGCAGACGTGGAAGCCTTCCAGCAGGCGCTGCTGCGGCTGGCGGAGAGCAAGTCAACGGATCAGGAAACGGATAAACGGATAGCAAATTGTCGGGTGGTGCTGACGGTGCGGGCGGACTTTTACCCCGACCTGATGGCCACCCTGCTCTGGCCGGAGATCCAGGCCCACCGGGCCGAGGTGTTGCCGCTGGGCGAAGATGGGCTGCGGCAGGCCATCGTGCGGCCGGCGGAGAACGCCGGGGTGTTCGTCGAGAGCGCGCTCGTGGAACGGCTGGTGGCCGATGCAGCCGGGGAGCCGGGCGTCTTGCCGCTGGTGCAGGAGGCGCTGGTGCTGCTGTGGGAGCGGCTGGAGCGCCGCTTTCTGCCGCTGAGCGCCTACGAGGCGTTGGGCAGCGCCGGACGCACGGGCCTGCAAGTTGCGATGGCGCGCCGTGCCGATGCTGTACTGGCCGACTTGACGCCGGAGCAGCAGGCGATTGCCCGCCGCACCTTCCTGCGGTTGGTGCAGTTTGGGGAGGGGCGGGCCGACACCCGCCGCCAGCAGCCGGTAGCGGACCTGCGTGCAGCGGGGGACGCGCCGGAAGCGTTCGAGCATACGCTGGAACATCTGGCGCACAACCGGCTATTGACGCTGAGCGGCGAAGAAAGGGCCGCTGGCCGGCAGGCAGACATTGCCCACGAGGCGCTCATCGCTGGCTGGCCGACTTTACAAACATGGCTATCACAGCGGCGCGAGGCGGAGCAGACACGCCGCCGATTAGAGGCCACAGCCGCTGAGTGGGAGCGGCTGGGCCGAGGCAGCGGTGGTCTGCTAGACGAGGTTGAGTTGGCCGAAGCGGAGCGTTGGTTGGCCAGCCCTGATGCGAGCATCCTGGGCTATAGTGAGACACTACCCGCATTGGCTCAGACCAGCCGGATGGTCCAGCGGCGAAATGCCCGCCTCAGGCTGGGTGCCTTGAGCACAATCGCTGTTCTGATCATCGCCGTATTGCTGGTCATTGCGGTAAGCCAGGGGCGATTGGCCGAACAGGAAAGGACAGCGGCAGCGACGTCTCAAGCGTATGCCGAGTCGCAAGCAACTGCCCGCGCCGAAGCCGAGGCACGTCGGGAGGAAGCCGTCTCTGCACAGGGGACGGCGGAGGCAGAACGCAAGCGAGCCGATCAGCAGGCTCACATCGCTTTCTCACGCCAATTGGCTGCACAAGCACTCACCCAGTCAGATCAGCAACTTGATCTGAGCCTGCTGCTGAGTTTGGAGGCTTGCAGGGCTGCCAATACGTTCGAGGCGCGCAGCAGTTTACTTACCGGGCTGGAGTATCATCCTCGCCTGGCTACATTCCTACATGATCCCGGCAAAAGCTTTCAGGAGATAGCCTTCGGCCCACATGGTACAGTGCTGGCATGGAGTAGTTACACCGGAACGCTCACCTTGTGGGATGCTACCACGGGGCAGCGTATCAGCGAACTTCCTGGCCACCCCCCTATGGGACTCCCTGGCGACGTGGCCAGTGTGGCCTTCAGCCCAGATGGCAAAATGTGGGCATTGGGCAAGTGGGACAACACAATCATCTTGTGGGATGTGGAAACCGGCCAACCGCTCGGGCAGCCTCTCACTGGCCACGCGGGCTGGGCACAGAACATGGCGTTCAGCCCGGATGGCAAAGTGCTGGCGTCGAGCGACTACCTTGGGACACTTATGCTCTGGGACATCGCCACCTGGCAACCCATTGGCCAACCCCTTGCTGAACATACTGGCGGCGTAGGCAGTATGACCTTCAGCCCAGATGGCAGCATACTGGCGGCGGGTAGTTGGGTCACGATCACACTGTGGGACGTCGCTACCGGCCAGCCTCTCGAGCCGCCTCTGATCGAACACTCTAGCGCGATACGGAGTTTGGCTTTCAGCCCAGGCGGCGAGACGCTGGTAGTAGGGCACGATGTCGGCGCCGTCAGGCTGTGGGATGTCGCGACCCGCCAGCCTATCAGCATACGCATCGCTGCCCACGCCGACGATGTCATCAGTATGGCTTTCAGCCCGGATAGCAAGATGCTGGCATCGGCTGGACAGGATGGAACAGTCATGTTGTGGGACTGGGATACCGTTGCTGACCAACCTGTATGGGATTGGAAGCAGCCCGTCCGACAATCCTTGACCGGGCACGAGTTCGCTGTGGGCGACCTGGCCTTCAGCCCGGATAGCACCGTGCTCGCGACTGCCGGTTGGAACGCCGCGATGCTGTGGGACGTGACTACCGACTACCCTATGGGCCAGGTCCTCACCGATTCCGTTGACACAGTGCAGACGATGGCTTTCAGCCCCGATGGTCGAACGTTGGTCTCGGGTAGCTGTGTGCCGATGCTGTGGGGGATTTGTGAACGGGGCGAGATGCGTTTTTGGGACGTGGTAACTCGCCAGCCACTCGGCGGTCCCCTCGCCAGTGAGACAGGGGGCGTACTGAGCCTGGCCTACAGTCAAGACGGCAAAGTGGTGGCAGCAGGTTGTGCTAATGGAACGATCATGCTGTGGGACGCTGCCGCCCGCCAGCCGACCGGAGCACCCCTCACCGGCCACGATCTGTGGGTGACGAGCGTGGCCTTCAGCCCGGACGGCCAGACGTTGGCTTCAGGGGGTTGCAGGGGCACGGCTATCGCAGAGGGCGGATGCAACGAGGGTGAAATCCGCTTGTGGGACGTCGCTTCTGGCAAGTTGCTCGGCAACCCCCTCACTGGCCACGCATGGGCGGTCGAACGACTGGTCTTCAGTCCAGACGGTCGAACGTTGGCATCCTCCGGGGGGGACACAACTATCCTGTGGGACGTCGCTACGCGCGAGCCACTCGGCGAGCCCTTTCCTGGTGGAGCACCTATTGATATGATCCTAAGTCCAGACGAGCGGGTACCGGCGTGGCTGTTGCCAGACAGCCAGTTGCTGGCCTCGAATGTGGCAGCAGGTATCACCCTGTGGGACGTGGAGGCTGGTCAGCCCCTCGGCCAGCCCCTCGGAAGTTACCCGGCAATGAGCCTGGCTCTCAGTTCAGACGGCCAAATGCTGGCATCAAGTCACGGGGTTGCCTCTCGCAGCGCTATCGTTCTGTGGGACCTTCGCCTTGAATCGTGGATCGCCCGCGCCTGCCGCGTTGCCAACCGCAATCTGACACAGGCCGAATGGGAGCAGTTTATGGGCCAGGGCGTTTCCTACGCGTGCACCTGTCCCGATCTGCCGCCGGGCGAGGGTGCACCGCCAGATGCCTGTACGAGTACACACTGACTCGGGAGGTTGTTCTATGCCTGCAATGGACAACGCCCACGCACTCGTGATCGGCATCGCCAACTACCGGCACGTCAACGGACTCCCGCCGACCGTCCTCCAAGACGCCCAGGACATCCACGACCTGCTGGTAGACCCGCAGCATTGCGGCTACCCAGCGGGCAGCGTGCAGTTGCTGCTCGACAGCGCGGCCACCCAGGCCGCCATGCGCCAGGCGCTGGCCGACCTGGCCGCGCGCTGCGACCTCGACTCGACCGTGTTCTGCTACGTATCCAGCCACGGTGGGCGCATCGAGTCCGGCCCCTGCGCGGGCGAGTACCTGCTGCCAGTGGACACGGTCTACACTTCGGCCGAGTCGCTGGCGCAGACGGCCATCTCGGGCAACGAGTTCACCGAGGCGCTGCGCGCCATCCCGGCCCGCAAGGTCGTCGTCTTCTTCGACTGCTGTCACGCCGGGGGCACCGGCCAGCCCAAAGACGCCATCCCCGAGATCAAGGCGCTGCCGGAGAGTTACTACGACGCGCTCAAGGCTGGACAGGGGCGGGCCATCCTGGCCTCGTCGCGCAGCAGCGAGTACTCGTGGGTGCTGCCCGGCGCCCCCAACAGCCTCTTCACCCACCACCTGCTGGCCGGGCTGCGGGGCGGTATCGCCAGCGACGACGGCCTGGTCCGCATCTTCGACCTGTTCGAGTACCTCCAGCCGCGTGTCACGGCCGACCAGCCCAACCAGCATCCCATCTTCAAGGCTGAACTGGAGGAGAACTTGCCCGTTGCGCTCTACCTGGGCGGCCAGAAGGGGGTCGTGCCCAAAGACGAGCAGGGCTTCCGCTACGACGCCTACGTCAGTTACGTGGAGCGGGAGCCGGACGCGGCGTGGGTGTGGGAGACGCTGGTGCCGCGCCTGGAGGAGGCGGGGCTACGCGTCGCCGTCTCCGGCGACGTCGAAGAGCCAGGAGTGGCGCGCGTGGTGAACGTCGAGCGCGGCATCCGGCAGGCCAAACGCACGGTGATCGTGCTCTCGGAAGCGTACCTGGCCGACAATATGGCCGACTTTGAGAACACGTTGGCGCAGACGATGGGCGTCCAGGAAGGCATCTATCGCCTGTTGCCGGTCAAGATCGCGCCGCTTGACGACGATCGGTTGCCGACCCGGCTCAGTATGTTGACCACACTGGACCTTGTGCACCCCCGGCGGGCCGAGCGCGAGTTCGAGCGGCTGGTACAGGCCCTGCGGGGGCCGCTGCCACATAGATAGGGGGAGCCGTGGGCGAACAAGCAGGGTACAGCTACGATTTGTTCATCTCCTACGCCGACGCCGAGCGCGCCTGGGTCGAAGGCTATCTCCTGGATGCGCTGACCCAGGCCGGCGTGCGCTGCCACACCGAGGCGGCTTTTGCGCTCGGCGTGCCGCGCCTGCTGGAGTTCGAGCGCGCGGTACAGGAGAGCCGGCGTACCCTACTCGTGCTCTCCCCGGCTTACCTGGCCGAGGGTTTCACGCAGTTCACCGACCTGCTGGCCCAGTCCTACGGCCTGGAGAGCGCCACCTGGCCCGTCATGCCCCTCATTCTGCGGCCGGTCGAACTGCCGCCGCGCCTGGCGCTACTCACCGCGCTCGATGCCACCGACCCGGCGGACTGGTCGCAGGCCATCGCCCGCCTGTGCGCCGAGTTGCAGCAGGCCGCGCCTGGTCCCGCCCCCAGGCCTGCCTGCCCCTATCCCGGCATGGTGCCCTTTGGCGAGGAGGACAGCGAGCGCTTCTTCGGACGGGAGCGGGAGGCACGGGAACTCCTGGAGCGGCTGCGCCTGCACCCGTTCCTGTGCGTTATCGGCCCCTCCGGCAGCGGGAAGTCGTCGCTGGTCTTCGCGGGGCTGATTCCGGCGCTGCGGCGAAGCGGCCTGTTCGGCCCAGGCGGGTGGCTGGTGCGCACGCTGCGCCCTGGCGAAGCGCCGCTGGCCGCGTTGACCGCCGCCTTGGGGGGCGAGCCGACCGACCCGGCCCCGGTCGTGTCCGCATTGCTCTCCACGCAGCCAGATGCCCGTCGTCTGCTGTTGGTGGTGGATCAGTTCGAGGAGTTGTTCACGCTCGCCCGTTCGGACGTGGAGCCGTTCCAGCAAGCGCTGCTGCGGTTGGCGGAGACCCCCAATTGCTACGTCGTGCTGACCGTACGGGCGGACTTTTACCCCGACCTGATGGCTACCCCGCTCTGGCCGGAGATCCAGGCCCACCGGGCCGAGGTGTTGCCGCTGGACGAGGATGGGCTGCGGCAGGCCATCGTGCGACCGGCGGAGGACGCCGGGGCGTTCGTCGAGCCGGCGCTCGTGGAACGGCTGGTGGCCGATGCGGCCGGGGAGCCGGGCGTCTTGCCCCTGGTCCAGGAGGCCCTGGTGCTGCTGTGGGAGCGGCTGGAGCGCCGCTTTCTGCCGCTGAGCGCCTACGAGGCGTTGGGCGGCGCTGGACGCACGGGCCTGCAAGCCGCCATGGCGCGCCGCGCCGATGCCGTGCTGACCGACCTGGCGCCCCAGCAGCAAGCGATCGCCCGCCGCATCTTCCTGCGGTTGGTGCAGTTTGGGGAGGGGCGGGCGGACACGCGCCGCCAGCAGCCGGTTTCCGCGCTGCGCGCGGCGGGGGACGCGCCGGGCACGTTCGAGCGCACGCTGGAACACCTGGCACAGAACCGACTGTTGACGCTGAGCGGCGAAGAAGGGATCGCTGGCCGGCAGGCAGACATCGCCCACGAGGCGCTCATCGCTGGCTGGCCGACACTGCAGGCCT
>DATKWP010000482.1:0-2164 GCA_035529535.1 Anaerolineae bacterium
TGGCCGTTGAGGACGATGCCAGCGCCGACTCCCCATCCCACGTTGATCACTACCAGGTTCCTGGTGCTGCTGGTGTCGCCGAAGGTGTATTCCGCCAGCGCCGCTACCTGGCAGTCGTTGGCCATATATGCCGGCAGGTGGTAGCGCTCTTGCAGCAGGCCGCGCAGCGGGACGTCGCGCCAATCCAGGTTGACCGACTGATGCATCACCCCGTTGGCCGCGTCCACCAACCCCGGCGCGCCGATGCCGATGCCCAACAGAGGGCTTGCGGCTGCCGCCATCAGGCCGTCCACCAGGTCATACACGAGGGCCAGCGCGGCCTCGCCATCCCGTCCCCCCAACGGCAGATCCACCCGCTGGCTGATCTGGCCGCGCAGGTTGAGCAGCGCGCCGTGAAAGTCCTCCCTCGCCAGGTCCAGGCCGATCAACTGGCGGGAATCGTCCACCACGCTTAATAGGACCGCCCGTTTCCCGCCTGTAGAAGGAGCGCGGCCCACTTCCTCGACCAGTCCCTGGGCGATCAGGCCGGCGACGACGTCTGAGACGGTGGGGCGTGTGAGGCCAGTCGCGCGCGCGATTTCCGCACGGCTGATCTGGCCGCGGTTGTAGATGGTTCGCAGCACCAACTGGCTGTTGTGGGCCCTGGCCTGTTCAGGGGTTGCCTTCTGCGCCTGTCGTTTCACGTCGCTGGGTTGGGAAGAAGTTATGGTGAGATACTTTGTAAGTTAACTTTACTTACAAAGTATATTATACACCATGTGGATGCGCTTTGTCAAGTGCTTACTATTGACTTACACACGATGTCCTGCTATATTAAGTAGCAAAGTAGGCAAACCCTGGTACCCTTTTTCATCTATGGACGAGGCATCCCACAACGATCCGCACCGCAGGACACTGCTCAGCACGTGGGTGACGGAGATCGGGGTCGCCGTCGTGCCCACCGGGCGGGGCGACTACTACTTCATCGCCGATTTTGGGCGGCCCAAGATGCGGTAGTAGAGGATGCGGATGAGGCGGATGAGGCGGATGAGTACATCCGGTGAGTCCTACGGCAGATGCACGTGCGGGTCCACCGGTCGGCCCTGGTAGCGTAACTCAAAGTGCAGGTGCGGCCCCGTCGAATAGCCGGTGGTGCCCGCCCCGCCCACGAGTTCCCCCTGCCGCACCTTCTGCCCCGCCTCGACCACAATCTCTGCCAGGTGCGCGTAGTACGAGCGCCAGCCGTCCCCGTGTTCGACGATGACCAGGTTGCCGTAGCCGCCTCCCCACTCGGCAAACACCACCACCCCGTCCGCCACCGCGACGATAGGGTCCCACATTTCAGCGGCGATGTCCAGCCCGATGTGGCCCGGGTTCCCCTCATCGTGGAAAGTCCACCCCGAGATCTCGCGCCGCGTCGTGGGCCATTGGAACGTCCCCTGGGTCACGACCGGAATGTCGAAACCCGCCACGGTTGGCTGCATGGGAGGGAGCGCACCCGGCGTGGTCGGTGCGGAGCCATCGGAGAGGGTGAGCACGAAGGAATAGCGGCCGGGCGCACCAGAGACCGGCACGACCTGCACGCGGTACAGGCCGCTGGCCGGCAGGCTGGGTTGGAACAGGTAGGGGGGCAGGAATATGGAGCCGCTCTCCTGTGCCAGCACGCTCCCGCCGGGGCCGACCAGGTGCACAGCCAGTTCGCCCTCCACGTTGGAGCCGGAGCCGGGATGGAACCACATTTCGACCGTGGCGGACTGGCCGGCGCGGCCCTGGAACTGCCATTCGTCGCGGGCCGCCGCCTCTAGTTTCCCCTCCACAGGCTCACCTGGCACGAGCCACGCCGCAGCCCGCGCCTTTTGCTGCACCGGGGTCTGCGTCGGGCCAGGCAGCGCCAGCGAGGGCGCTACCCAGCGTTGTGCTAACGCCGCGCCTGCCAGATACGCCGCGCCTGCCAGCACGACCGTCAGCGCTACCCACCCCAGCAACGAAAGGGGGGTTTTGCGGCGATTACCGTCGTACAACCTTCCCCTGCATATCCGGCGGCACCCGCACTCCCATCAGGTCGAGCACGGTGGGGGCCACGTCCATCAGTTGCAGCCCCTCCACGGTCCGCCCGCCGTGGTTCCGGCGTGGGTCCCACAGGATGAAGACACCGTGCTGGTCGTGGTTGGCGTCGTCCGGGCCG
>DATKWP010000483.1:0-2106 GCA_035529535.1 Anaerolineae bacterium
GCCGCACTACATCTTCCAACAACTGGCCGCGTTCGCCTGCTGCGACTGCCTGCTTCTGACGTAAGAGCCTCTCGCGCACCGATTCCCTGATTTCCAACCCCTCGTCTGGGTCCCCCAGGATCTCAAGCAACTTGTGCTCAATGGATGCTTCAATTATCTCTTTGAGTTCTTCTCTGGTCATCTGGGCAACTGTCACAGCCATACCATCCTCCTTCTGGGCACACCTCTCTACCACGAGCCACCCCATCATACACTACATATCGTGTGTGTCAAGATTGCTGTTTGTGCCACGTCGGGTATAATCATGGCCATTGCTGGATCCCATCATACCAGGCCCGATCACAGTGTTGCGCGTGCTGGCTCAGAGATGCAAGCAGGAACCCGATGACAAAGATTCGCCTCCTTCACTTTGCCGACCTGCACGTCGGGATGGAGAACTATGGCCGGCTGGACCCCGCCACCGGCGTCAACGGGCGGGTGCTGGACTTTCTGCGCCGCTTCGATGAACTGATTGACTATGGGCTGGAGCACGAGGTGGACCTGGTCATCTTTGCCGGGGACGCCTTCAAGACCTGCAACCCCAACGCCACCTACCAGCGGGCCTTCGCCCGCCGCGTCAAGCGGCTGGCCGACGCCGGAGTGCCGGTCGTCCTCCTGGTCGGCAACCACGACCTGCCGACCATGGCCGAGCGCGCTTCCAGCGTAGACATCTTCCGCACGCTGGAGGTGCCCAACGTCGTCGTCGGGCGGGACGAGCGGGTGCACCGTATCCAGACCCGTCACGGCCCCGTGCAGGTCGCCACCGTTCCCTACCCGGCCCGCCAGCAACTCCTGGCCCGCGACGAGTACCGCGGCCTCTCCATCGAGCAGTTGGACAAGGCCCTGGAGCAGACCGTCACCCAGAACATCGAGGCCATGAGAGCCCTGCTGGACCCGGGAATGCCGGCGGTGTTGATGGCGCACCTGAGTGTCTCCGAGGCCACCTTCGGCTCCGAGCGCAGCGTGATGATCGGGCGGGACGCGGTCGTCCTCAAGTCGGTGCTGGCGGACCCGGCCTGGGATTACGTGGCCTTGGGCCACATCCACCTGCACCAGAGCCTCAATGGCGGCGGGTACCCTCCCGTCGTCTATGCCGGCAGCCTGGAGCGGATTGACTTTGGCGAAGAGGGACAGCCCAAAGGGTTCTGCTGGGTGGAACTGGCGCGGCGGGAAACGGCGTGGCAGTTCGTCGAGGTAGGGGCGCGCCCCTTCGTCACCGTGCGTGCCGACGTACGGGAGGCGCTCAACCCGCTGATGGCGCTCCAGCAGGCAGTGGCTGCTCACCCTCTGCACGACGCCGTGGTGCGGCTGATCCTGCAACTGCGAGCCGACCAGGAGCCGCTGGTGCGCGACCGGGACGTGCGCGCCCTGCTCTCTGAGGCCTACTTTATCGGCTCCATCATCCGCGAGGTCGAGCGGGAGGCGCGGGTGCGATTGGGCAACCTGGCCCCCGAAGAGATGACCGATCGCGACCTGCTGGCCAGGTACCTGGAGGCGAAGAAGACCCCCCCGGAGCGCGCCCAAACACTGCTGGAACACGCCGACACCATCTTTCAGGCGGAGGAAGTGGGGTAACGTGTCCCAAGTCACCGATTCCGACCCCCGAACCAACGGGCCTTTGCCCGTATTCACACCGCTGCAGCGCTTCCTCGGCAGCCGCGCCGTGACCGGCCTGGGGATGTTTGTCAGCAGATACGCGCCTCCGTTCATCGGACACCTGGTCGCGGGCCTCATCGCCGGGCTGATCAACTGGCGCAAGCCGGCGGTCTACTGGATCGTACGCGCCAACCTGCGCCAGGTGGTGGGGCCGCAGGTGGACGAGAGGGCGTTACACCGGCTGGTGCGCCAGGTCTTTCGTAATGCCGCGCGCAACAACTACGAACTATGGCACCTGGTGAGCCAGGGCCAGGCGGCGATCCGGGCCGCCGTCCATATTCCACCCGAAGCATACGCCCACATTGAGCAGGCCCAGCAGCGCGGCAAGGGGCTGATCATCGCGGGGACCCACACCGGCAATTTCGACCTGGGTATTCTTGCGCTGGTGGTCTACGGCCTGGAAATGCAGGT
>DATKWP010000484.1:0-3440 GCA_035529535.1 Anaerolineae bacterium
TCCGGCTCGTCGAGCGTCGCCGTGCGCACTTCCAGCCCCGTGGCGCGCAGGTGGCTGGCGATGGCTTCGTGGATGCCGTTCGGATAGACCCTGGCGACCTCGGCGTGAACTTTTTCGTGGCGGTATTCGTTCCATACGGTCACACGTGGTGCGTTGGCCATGCTGGTGTTCCTTTCTATTGGAAGTATAATCTGGTTCGCGTTACAGGATGTGGCGGGCGCCCCGCTTCAGCGCACGGTTCCCGGCTTCAGCCGGGCCTCCGCGCCAATTTCGCGCCCAGTGTACCATCAGACCAGCGCAATGTCAATCAGCCTCAGGAGGAGCCCATGGGTGACCGGCCGATCGAGTTCTCCGTTTTCACCAAGCCGTGGAAAACGATGCCTTTGTCCGAACTGGCCGCGTTCGTCAGCCGCCTGGGATTCGATGCCATCGAGTTGCCGGTGCGGCCTGGATTCCAGGTGGAGCCGCAGGACGTCGCCAGGGGCTTGCCCCAGGCGGTCCGGCAATTCGCCGAGTTCGGGGTCAAGGTCGCCAGCATCGCCGGGCCGACCGACGAGGCCGCCATCGCCGCGTGTGCCGCAGCAGGCGTGCCGATCATCCGCGTGATGGTGCCCATCGAGCCCCAGGGCTATTGGGCCACCGAGCAGCGGGTGCACAGGGAGTACGATGCGCTGATCCCCTTGCTGGACAGGTATGGGGTCAAGGTGGGCGTCCAGAACCACTGCGACCGCTTCGTGTGCAACGCCATGGGTCTGCACCACCTGATCGGCAAGTACGATCCCAGGCACGTTGGTGCCGTGTGGGACGCTGCCCACAACGCCTTGCAGGGGGAGGAACCCGAGCTGGCGCTCGAGATCGTGTGGTCGCATTTGTGCATGGTGAACCTGAAAAACGCGTTCTGGCGCCGCACGACGCGGATGCGTACATCCGGGCCGGAGGCCGAGGACGCGCAGGAGATTCTTCGCTTCGCTCAGAATGACAACAGGTGGAGGCCGTACTGGACCTCGGGGCGGCAGGGGCTCGCGTCGTGGCCGCGGGTGGCCGCCGAACTGAAGCGGCGCCATTACACCGGCGTTGTCTGCCTGACGGCCGAGTACAGCGATGAGCCTGCGGTCAACCGCCTGATCGCCGAAGACCTCGCCTATGCCAAAGCGCTGTTCGCGTGAGGGGAGATCGAGATGGCACCTTCCCGAAAGGTTCCGAACTTTCGGGAAGGTAAAAGGAGGGATAGCCAGATGAACAACCCGTCCAGCCCCCACATCTTCGTCCTGCTACGCCCAAGCCTGTACGAGATCCTGTTTCCGCCCGAGACCGATCGGGCATTGCACGACCTGGGACACGTCGCCCTCCACGATCGTGAATGTGACCTGACCTGGCAGGAACTGGCGGCTCGCATCGCCGGCTTCGAGGCGGTGGTCACCGGCTGGGGGTCCCCCACGTTCACCGGCGAGGTGCTGGCGGCGGCGGACCGCCTGCGCCTGATCGCCCACTCGGCCGGCACTGTCAAGGCCATGCTGCCGCCGGCTGTGTTCGAGCGCGGCATCGCCGTCACCCATGCGGCGTCGGCCATCGCCCCGGCGGTGGCCGAGGCGTCGCTGATGGGCTGCCTGCTGCTGCTCCACCAGGCACACCGGCGTGACCGGGCGCTGAGGGCCGGCGATTGGGAGGGGGCGGGGGAGGCGCTGGGTCTGGGCCAGGAGTTGGGCGGCCAGCGCGTGGGCGTGATCGGCGCGGGTTACACCGGCCGCTGCTTCATGCGCCTGCTGCGCACGTTGGAGGCTGAGGTGTGGGTCTACGATCCATACCTCAGCGACGAGCGGGCAGCGGAACTGGGCGCGCGCAAGGCGGCGCTGGACGACGTGTTGTCCCAGTGCCGGGTCGTCTCGGTGCAGGCTCCCGCCACCGAGGAGACGCGCCATTTGATCGGCGCGCGGGAGTTGAGCCTGCTCCAGGACGGGACGATCCTGGTCAATACGGCTCGCTCCTGGGTAGTGGACACTGCGGCGTTGCTGGCAGAGCTGCAGGCGGGGCGCATCCAGGCGGCCCTGGACGTGTTCGACCAGGAACCCCTGCCGGAGGACCATCCTTTCCGCGGGCTGGACAACGTCTTCATCACCCCGCACACGGCCGGGGCTACCGTGCAAGCCCGTCGCCGGCAGGGTCAGGCCGTGGTCGAGGAGGTGCTTCGCTTCTTCGCGGGCCAGCCCTTGCGCTGGCAGGTTACGGCGGGGATGCTGGAGACGATGGCGTGATAGGCAGCGCGACCGCCTGGCCCGTCTGCGCGGAAGTGTAGATGGCCGTGATTAATTCGACCGCGGCGCGGGCGTCCGCCAGCGTAACGGGCAACTCCGTGCCCTGCTGCACGGCCTGGTGGAAGCGGGTGAACTGCCCGATGAACCCTTCTGGCAGGGGCACGAAGCGGGCCAGTGTCTCCTCGATCTGTCGCTCCAATTCCGGCGAGTCGCCGACGAAAGTCCAGGGGTCGGAAGTGGGACTGTAGGGCAGGGTGTTGCTTTCGGCGGTCAGGTTGCGGAAGCAGAAGCGCAGCCGGCTGGCCTGCAGCGCGGAGCCGGTGGTCACCGAGAGGGAGGCGAACGAACCGTCGGCCATTTCGAGTGACGCCGAGACGCAATCCTCCGTCTCGATGGGGTTGACCATGGTCGCCGCGCGGGCGAAGACGTTCCTGGCCGGACCTAGCACGTAGTAGAGCACGTCGTGGGAGTGGATGGCCAGGGTGACGAGGGCGCCCCCCAGTTCCGTCTCCCACTTGCCGTGCCACGACGCATAGTACTCCGCCCGCCGTCTCCAGGTGGTCTCCACCGTGCTCAGGAAGGCCTGCCCGGCGACCCTTTCCTCGATCAGGAATTTGAGTTTCTGCACGCCGTGGCCAAACCGGGCTTGAAAGATCGGCATCACGCGCCGGCCTGACCGTGCCTCGGCCTGCACCAGTTCATCTACCTCTTTCAGCGATCCGGCCACGGGTTTTTCGCACACGGCGTGTTTGCCGGCGGCCAGCACCTCCAGCACCTGCTGGGAGTGCAAATAAGATGGCGTGCAGACGTTAATCACGTCCAGGTCGTCCATGCGGCACACGTCAGCCAGGTCGGTGGCCACCCGCGGGACCTGGAGCCTGGTGGCTACCTCGCGGGCCCTGGCCCCGTCCACGTCGCACACGGCCACCACGTCGAACTGCTCCGGCAGGCTTCGATAGGCGTGGATGTGGCCCTGCCCGATGCCGCAGCCCACGACTCCCACTCGTAACCTGTTATTCATCGTCCCAACCCTGTGCTCTCGCCGGACAACAGTCCGGCGGTCCTGGTGCGGACTGTTGTCCGCACCGAGCAGGGACCTGCTTCCCTCTGCTCAGGCCAGACCATAGCCCGGCCTGCCCTTGCGGAGTGGCGGCTTCAGTTCGCTTCCGCGAGAGCGTCTCGGAGAAA
>DATKWP010000485.1:0-7784 GCA_035529535.1 Anaerolineae bacterium
TGATGGTGTAGGTCAATATCTCGCCCGGTGTCGCTACGGTCTTGTTCACGGTCTTGTCTACCGACAGGGCCGTAATCTCCGCCGCTGGCTCGGCCAGGGCCTGCAAACGGAAGAACACCAGCGACAGGCCTGCTGTAACGAGCAGGGCCAACACTCCTGGCAGCAGTGTCCGCAGCAATCGTCGCTCTCGATTTTTACTGGCCTTCATCTGAACACTCCTTTCGCCAGGTCAGGCGTGCTGAGGATGACGCCTGGCCTGATCAGTATGCGCTCCAGGTCGAGGAGAAGCGGCTGGACTGGAGCAAAGTTATTCTACTATGGAGCATGGCTTTTGTCAATAACCGGCCTGAAGGCCCGGGCTTGCGGTTGGCGGCCTGCGGAAGCCGCTCCAGCGTTCAAAGCCCTCTCAGGGCACCACGGTGACGTCAAACAGCGTGGCGGTATCTCCATCTGCGTCACTGCGGGGCAGGCGCTGGAGCGTTGCCAGGTCGTAGAAGCCGGTCGCCAGGGTGTACGCTGCGGGCGGCGCATCGTCGGGGACGGCGAATTGGAACCAGTCCAACACCACTTCTCCGGGGAGCCAGTCGTCGGTAGGGTAGGAGGCGTGGCCCGGTTGGTGATCGTCCTGGGCCCACAGAGGGACGCCCGTGGAGGGGTTGAGGGGACCGAGCAGGTGGACGAAGGCGGTGTACGATCGTTCGATGGGGGCCAGGGCCTGCCAGTACAAGCGTACCGTCAGCGTGTCGCCTGGGTGGACCGCTCCCGGTGGCGGGTCGCAACCTAGCAAGCGTATCCGCCCGGCGAATTCGGCCTGCAGCGGTTGGATGGGGCGCACACGGCCAGGATCGGGCGGGACGTGATAGATGGCGAACTCGTCGGTGGTCAGGTCCCACCGGCCTTGAGGGAAGGTCGTCTCCAGCAGCCTGCTGGTGATCCAATCGCCCGCGCTCAACACGTAGGCGGCCGGGCGGTCTGGGTCACCGGCCGGCAGCACGCCCGAGGCGGCGTCGAACTCCCGCAGGCTGGTATGCCAGGCATGCACCGGGTAGACGGGCAGGTAGCGCACATCGGTCGGCGTCGTGTACACGATGGGGTCACCTGGCAGGCTTTCCACGTAGCGTCCGACCGCAGACGCGGCATACTGGACCAGGCGGAACGGCGGGAGCGCCACTCCCCAGGGGCTCAGGGCTCCCTGCCAGATCGAGAACAGGGAAAAGGCCGCCAGGGCGACGAAGAGGAGCCTGCGCCACAGGGGGCGGTACAGGTGGGGCCGGGCGGCGAAGAAGAACAGCACCGGCGTGATCTCCGCCAGCCAGCGCGTGCCGTAAGAGATCCCGCCAAAGCCCGGCGTGAACAGGATCAAGGATAGCGTGACCGCCAGGCTGGCGAGCGTGGCGGCGACCGCTTCGCCCCACAGCCAGGAGCCCCGCCGGCGCAAGAGCGACCACAATCCAAAGAGGGACCACAACAGCACCGGGCTGAGGCTGAGCAGGCCGCGGTCGCCGAAGAACATCTCGATGCCGTGTGTCAGTGGGTTGGGCGAAGGGGTGTTGCCGGTGAGCGTGGTGGGAAAAGGAGAGCCGGGGTAATTGAACCCGGCAGGGTGCATGGAGGGTGGCAACGGGTCGCCGAGCGCCCACCAATCCAGAGCGGCCAGCAGCACCAGGGGAACGGCAGCGCCCACCAGGAAGGCCCAGGCCCGGCGACGGTGGCGGAACCACGCGAGGCCCAGAAAGAACACCAGGAATGGCACGACGAGCAGGTCGAAGGTGAAGGCCAGAGCCGTGGCGAATCCAGCCACCATCAGCCAGCCGGTGGCAGAGTGGCTGATCCTCGCACGGAGCAGGGCGTAGAGGCCGACCACCAGGCCGGCGGCCGTCGGCAGGTGGTTGTTAAAGACCAGGCTATAGGGGAAGACGAGCGTACCCAGGCCCAAAGCGCCCGTCACGAGCAGCGCCAGGGGGTTCGGCAAATCGTGGAAAGCGGTACTCTTGTAAAACACGGCCAACATCAGCGCCGAGGGCAGGCCTACCACCGCCAGGGTGAGCAGGTAATAGGCCCAGTTGGGCGGCTGGTGGCACAACAGGGCGAAGCAGTAGCAGGGGCTCGACAGTGGGTCGCAGAAGGTCGGCTCCAGCGAGATGTGGAAAACCCGGTGTAGGACGGCGTATACTCCGGCGGCCAGCGCGGAGAGGACGGGGGGCTTGTCCGGGTAAAAGTGGCCGTTCCAGAAGATGAGGTCTCCCGTGAGCTTGCTGAACGCCGTGTTTTCGACGGCCAGGGTGCCGTAATGTACCAATGCCTCGACCGTCGCCAGGCGGGAGGCGTCGTTCCAGGAGTTGGCGTGGGAGTGGGTTAACAACGCCCACAGCAGCAGGAAGCAGGCCGCTACGGCACAGGTGAGGTTACGCCGTTTTTCCATCGTCTTCTCCGCTCTTATATGCCGACAGCACGGCGGCTCCGGTTTATGGCGTCAGGTCAACAGCGCCCAATGTGACGACGTCATCTTGCACAGGCATGTTGGCCGAGTCCACGGCCAAACGTTGCAGCGAGGGGAAACTGTATACACCGACCTGCAGCGAATACTGACCTGGAGGTGCATCGTCTGGAATAGTCAACGCGTACTCTTCGTGAACCACCTCCCCGGGCTGCCAGAGACGTGTAGAAAAGAACCCCCGACCTAACTCGTGGTCGTCTTGCGCTACGAGCTGGCCGTCCGGGCCAATCAGGTGCACAAACCCTGTGTAGGTATCAGGCATGGCGTCCACAGCTTGCCAATAGACGTTGACGACCACTTGGCCTCCAGGAACTATCTGAGCTGACGACAGTTCGTATCCCAATATGCCCAGTTCGCCCGAAAAACTGGCCTGCACAGGATGGGCAATAGACCTGAGGAGTGTTTCGCTTTCGAACACAAAGAAGAGCTTGTGCACTTGTTGAGCATCTTCGACAGTGTATGCGCCGTAGCCCAACTTGCGGCAGGTTTCCATGACGGCTGGCGAATTCCAGGCAACCAACCCGGTCTGTAGTTCAACACGAGGTAATTCCCCATTGGTCAAAACAAGAATAACGCGCCCGGACTCGCGACCAGCTACCAGCCTCCTCATAGTTTGATCAATGGGTGCAAGGCTATATGGTATGCCACTGGTCGCGAACAGGTATTCGGTCGCGTTAAATCCGAAGTACTCAGGAGCGCTCAAATCCCCGGTCAGGATAAACCCGTTGACTGACTCGCTGATAAAGATCTTCTCCCCCCTCCATCTTTCGATGAATTCGTTCAAGAAAGCGAAGTAGTGCACATTGGTCTTACCGGCGGCAGTTTCATGTTCGTAATACTGAAAGAGCGGGATGAGGGGCCATAAGCTGAGTACCGCGAGGAACAGGCCTGTGGACCATCCCATTGCTCTGATAGTACGAGGGGCGCGCACCCGCGTGCGTACAAACGCCCACACGCCTGCTGCCACTCCGCTCATGGCCACAGAGAGCAAAGGCATCAGGTGGTTGGTGAAGCGCGTCTCGAAAACCATACCGTAATGGTTACTGAACCATGGCATGACGAGTACATGTGAGGCGATGGTCAACGTCAGCAGACTAAGGCGTCGCCGTGCAGCATAAACCAGTCCGGTAATGGCCCAGGCACCGGATAGGAGGGGTAAACCCATCAATGCTGCAACGGTCTCTTGGCCCTCAAGAACACCCCCCACCTGGCGGCATAGTTGGAGTGCCAGACGCCACAGATTGTGGATGTAGGTCGCCAGAGGTGGATTAGGTTGCCAGGCATACGATCTGGCACCGGTCACCTCTCTGACACTCGACATGCCGGTTTGGAGGTTGTAGAGGATCACTGGCGCATAGGGCAGTACACACGCGATGGCTGCCAGGTATGGCCACTGCGTGCGCAGGCCGACCTTAGAGGTGGGCTGGCCAAGAAACCACACAGCTACGCCCGGCAACAGGAGCAGCGGGATAAGATTGACTTGCAGAGCCAGTCCCAGCAATGCACCCGCCGCAACCAACCACGGTCCAGACCTGCGTTGGACGGCGAGTATCAGAGCGATCAGAAACGCCGTATGGAGCAGAGGGAGTGTGAAAGTGGCCCCAGCGTAGTGGCTGCTGACGAGAATGTGGTGGGGATTGGCGGCCATCAGTAAGCCGGCCAGTCCGGCCCAGGGATAGCTCAATCCCAACGCGCGGGCCAATAAATAGGTCAGCCCTACCGTCAGTGCACCTATGACCATCACGACAACGCGCGGCGCAACCGGCGTCGAACCAAACATGCGCAGGCAAATCGCGATGAGATAGGGGAACAATGGCCCAGTGTAGGGGTCCTGGCCCACCAACGGCAAGAACCGGCCCGGCTGGATGTTCAGGGCGTACACCGTTTGCCGCACCTCGTCGTCGAACATAGGAATCAGGGCCAGGTACGGCATGCGAGTCAACACCCCCCCCAGTGATAATGCCAGTGTGACCAGTAGATCCCTGCTGATGGATGATGTTCTCATATCCCCACTAGATTGCAGCGTATCCCTTCTGTCATCCCCTGTTGTGGAACAGCGACGATATTATACCACAGGCACTGCTTCTCTACCTCGCACCCGGGTGGCTGTTTCAAAGCGGCACTACGGGAGCGACAGCCTAAGACTCCTGTCCCTGGTATGGTACCGGCAACAAGACGCGGTCGGCACCTGGCTCTCCCGCCGCATCCACGGTGACCCACCGCTTGCCTGTCATCGGGTCGTAAAGGCCTAGTTCCAGGGTGTAGGGGCCATCAGGTGCATTGGGCGGGATCTGGAAGCGATGGACCTGGATGAACTGATCGCCAGGGCGGAGGGTGAGTGGGTCTACCCACAGACCATCGTCGCCGGTCAGAAACGTGCCATCGCCGGCCGATACGTGGATAAAAACGGCCAGCCGTGGCCCGGAGTACACGCCCGGGGGAGGAGGGTTGGGGACGATGGGAAGAGGTGGCAGGCCGAGGGGGCCAGGTACGTGCCAGGTGGTGAGCAAACCCGCCTCCTGGCCAGGGGCCAGTGGAGGATCGGTCGTCCAGCGTGCCTCGATCAGCTCCAGGCCGTTGGCGAAGCGAGCCAGGGGAATGCGGAATGCGGAATGCGGAATGCGGATTGGAGATTGGAGATTGGAGGTAGTGTGTAGAGTGTGAGACCAGGTGAGATGGCGGTCGGCAGATCGGGGCTTGCTTTCAAGAGATCGGATATTGCCGGAGGGGGTGGGGGGTAGGAAGTGAGCAGCACGAGTGAGGGGCCGTCCTTGGCGGTCCAGATGAGCACGCGCTCGGCGTTGAACAGACGCACGGCAACGTCTTCGCGCCGGGTGTCCACGTCCAGCGCCAGACGATCCCAGGGGCCCATCAGCGCGCTGGAGACGGCCACGTTGGCGATTTCGGGATGGGCATTCAGGTAGTGGGCAGCCTCGCGGTAATCGGCACGGTAGAGATAGCGCACCATGTCTTGCCGTGGCCAGACCAGAAAATAGTCGCGCAGGTCGCGGATGGCGTTGGTCGTCAGGAGGAGGAAGAATGAACAATGAACAATGAACAAGGGAGAATGGAGCATGAAGGATGGAGAATGGAGGTTGGAGAATGGAGGTTTGCGATTTGCGATTTGCGATCTGCAATTAGCGATTAGCGTTTTGACTTCGGCCAGGGTCAGGACGGGGAGGATGTAGGCGACGGGCTGAGCCAGGATGGTGTGGCTCAGGCTGGCTGGCGGGGTGCTGACGAAGGCAGGGAACAGCCCAGCCCCCAGCCAGAGAAGCAGGAAGAAATAGCGCGGCTGCCGCCAGCGGTACAGGCAAAGCGCGATCCCGGCCCATAATAGCGCTGCCCCGAGAACATTGAACACGGGACGGTCGGGGATGTTGTACAGCCATTCGGGGTCGCCAGTAGCGCGGAACATCCCGAGCGTTGTCCAGACGTTCTCCAGCAGGGGGCGCGGGTTGCCGGCCTGCAGTTCTCGCAGCGGCACGGCCAACTCGGCCAGCCGGGCGTCCGCGCCGGCACTGCGCGCGATGGCGAGCGCCATCGGGGTGACCAGGACGACGGCCAGCGCCAATGCCAGCGCAAGCCCCTGCCAGCGGCGGCGGAAATCGGCGCGGTGAAAGAGCAACAGGTAGAGTGCGAAGACGATCAGGATCGCCGGAAGCAGCCGGCTGGCGAAATAGGTGTGGAGCCCCAGCCCCAGCGCAAGCCCCACCGGCAGGTAGGCACGCCGCCGGGGGTGAGGTTGCTCGAGAAGACGCCACAGCAGGCAAAAGACCAGCAAGGCGAAGGCCACGGCGCTGACGTGGCGTAGCCCGATCCGGCTGTACATTAGCGACCAGAAGGACGTGGCAAGCGCCAGCGAGGCGAGTGAGGCGACCGTGCGCCCGAAGAGGCGACGGCTCAGGGCGTAGGTCAAGGCGACGGTGAGGGTGCCGAAGGCGATGGAAAGCAGGTGTCCACTCATCACGTTGTAGCCCAGTACGGCGTTGACTCCGGCGTGCACGTAGTGGTAGAGCGGCTCGTGGCCGGAAGCACCGGTGAAGTAGATAGGAAAGTGGCCCGCCAGTACTTGGCCGGAAAGCGCGATGCTTTCGATCAGTTCGTCGTCGCGCCAGCCCGGCGGGACGGTCTCCAGATGCGTCAGGCGCAGGCCCCAGGTGAGTAGGAGCAGGATTACGACGAAAGCCCACTCCGGGATTGCGGATTGCGGATTTGGGATTTCGAGTTTGGTCATTGGGCGGTGACCTCAAGTGGCGGCAGGAATATGCGATGATCTACCTGAGTGCCGTTTGCCAGGACGGGCAGCCGCTGCTGGTCGTCGCGGGTATAGATGCCTACTTCCAGGTCATAAGAGCCGGGTGGCACGTTCGCGCCGATCTGAAAACGGTGCAGTTGCACGAAGGCATCACCCCCGCGCCAGTTCCAGGCCGGCGCATCCAGCCGGTCTTCCTGACCGGCCACCGCCCCGCGCGCATCGAGCACGTGCGCAAAGATGACGGCGGCGCGCCCGTAGGCGCGGGCAGGCACTGGGCCGAGCGCGTCTACGTCCACGATGCGCCAGAAGGTGGCCAGGGTGACCGTACCGCCGGGAGCCACGGTTGGCGTCAGCAGGTCGTAGGCGAGCAGTTCTACCGCGCTAAAGTTCACCGGCAGAGGTAGCACTGTATCTCCGCTGGTCACCGTTTGGGCTGGCGCGGCGAGAAAGCCGTGCAACGCGGCGCCAGGGTTCCACTCGAAGACGTCGAAGTAGGGATCCACGTCGTCGAGCTGCAGGTGAACGCGCTCGATGGGCTGGAGGTCCAGTCGCGCGGCAAAGTAGGGATCGAGCGGCGTGTTCGGCGGCACGATCAACAGACTGCGCGACGCACCCGGGAACACGACTGCCCGCCGGCCATCGAACCAGCGCAATGCCAGGTCGGGCCGGTGCAGCCGCATGTCGGCGATGAAGGGGTCGAGCGGGACGTCGGGAAAGGGGGACGAGAGGGCCACGGCGCCGCTGTACTCCGTGTCGTTCAGATAATCGGCGATGGCGACCAAGTTGTGGAAATAGGCCGCCCGCGTCTCCGGTGTCTGCCCCCAGCGGATAAAGTAATCGTACCCGGTAGAGGCGGCCGTGACGACCAGCCAGACCACGCAGGCGACAGCGAATACCCTCACCCAACGGCGGCCGAACCGCCTGGCCACGCAGCGGCCGGCTTCGACGGCGCCCAGGGCGGGCAGTGCCAGGATCGGCGCTTCGGCGGCCTTGCTGTGCAGCGTGCTGGTCCACTCTCCCAGGAAGAGG
>DATKWP010000486.1:0-3129 GCA_035529535.1 Anaerolineae bacterium
GTGCGCTTCGCCACCGTGCAACACGCCGAAGACAACGCGGCCGGCCACAGCGGCTTCGGGGCCGTGTGGGGCAGCAAGAACCTCAAGGCCATCGCCGTGCGCGGCACCGGCGGGGTGCCGGTGGCCGACCCGCAGGCGCTGCTCCGGGAGGTACTCGGCCAGGGGACGTACAAGGTCGCTCCCTCCACCGGCGTGCTGTACGAGGGGCTGCATCACAAGTCCGGGGAGCCCAGAAAACGGCGGCCGGTGTGCAGCCAGGCCTGTACCTTCGATTGCCAGGTGGGCACCTATGGCCGGCGGGAGGAGGGGCGGCGCACCCCCGCCCACTGTATCCCCGGCCTGGCCTGGATCGAGGGACTGATGGACCGCACGAAATACAGCGGCGGCGGAGTCGAGATTCCGTCGAGCGGTAATTTCGGGTTCACCCGCGAGAGCGCGCTCCAGGAAACCTGCAACAGCCTGGGGCTGGATGCCTGGTTCCGCCTGGTCATGCAGCCCTGGTTCATCCGCTGCCAGGAACTGGGCGTCCACCAGGTCCGGGGCTTTCCCCTGGCCCCCAACGACCCCGACTGGTTCGAGGAGTTCATGCACCAGTTGGCCTACCGGCAGGGGCTGGGCGCGCTGTTCGCCGATGACCTGCTGCGGGCCATGGACGAACTAGAGGGGGAACTGCCGGCCGAGTTGATCGCGCTGGGGCGGCGGCTGGAATTCGCCTTCGGCTTCCCCGCCCACCGCGAGGGGCGCTTTTGGGACGAGGAGCCGTTGCCATTCTGGGTCATCTCCGCCATGATGTACGCCAGCGAGAGTCGCGACCCCTCCATCGGGGCGCACAACAGTTCGCTGCAGCTGGCGGATTTCGTGACGGTTGACCCCGAGATGGGGCGGCGCATCCTCCGGCGGCTGTCGGAACAGGTGTGGGGCTACGCCGACGCGCTGGAGCCGACCTTCGAGCACAAGGCTCCGGTAGCGATCTGGAGCCAGCACCAGCACGTGCTGATTGACTCGCTGCCACTGTGTGACTTTGCCTTCCCGCAGGTGCTGCGGCCGCTGGCGAACCGGCAGGAACTGGAGCAGGCCGAGGACCTCGCCGGCGACCTGGACCTGGACCTACGGCTGTTCGCCGCCGTGACCGGGGTGGCGGCCACGCGCCAGGAGATGACGCGGGCGGCCGAGCGGGCCTTCACGCTGGAGCGAGCGATGCTGGCCCGCGCCGGGCGCACCCGCCAGATGGAGCAGGGACTGGCATCCCACTTCAAGTTGCCGTGCCGGGCCGACGGGACCTCGATTGACGAGGCCGGCTTCTCCCGCCTACTCGACGAATACTACACCGCTCGCGGTTGGGACCTCGAGTACGGCTGGCCGCAGGCCGAGGGGTTGAAGCGACTGGGGCTGGACGAGGTCATCCCTGAACTGGACGAGTACCGGACGTGGAACGTGAAACGTGAAACGTGGAACGTGAAACGTGAAACGTGAAACGTAATGCGTAATTCGTAAGGCGTGAAACGTGATGTGTGTTGCGTGATTTGCTATCTGCTATCCGCAATCCGCAATCCGCAATCCGCATTCCGCATTCCGCAATCCGCAATCCGCATTCCGCATTCCGCAATCCGCACGGAGGATTCTATGCTGCCCAAGAACGTGCTGTACTACGGCCGGGAGGACCCGCTGCCGCGGCAGGTTGAACTGCGCGCCGGGCCACTCTCGCTGGTCTACGAAGAGGGGGACCTGCGCTACGTCAGGCTGGGCGAGCGGGAGGTCATCCGCCGCATCTACGTGGCCACCCGCGACCGCAACTGGGGCACGCTGCCCAACGTGCTCTCCAACGTGCAGATGGAAATCGCCGCCGACTCTTTCCGCATCTCCTACGAGGTGGAGAACAAGCAGGGAGAGATTGACTTTTTCTGGCGCGGGACCATCACGGGGGACGCCCAGGGCACGCTCACCTTCGCCATGGACGGGGAAGCCCGCTCGACCTTCATGCGCAACCGCATCGGCTTCTGCATCCTGCACCCGGCCTCGTGCGCAGGGGCACAGGCGGTGGTCGAGCACACAGACGGTTCCACCGAGGAGGGGGACTTGCCGATTTACCTGGTACCCGATCAGCCGGTGCAGCCCTTCGCGGACCTGCGGGCGATACGGCACCAGGTGACGCCGGGGGTGTGGGCGGAAGTGCGCTTCAGCGGCGACGTCTTCGAGATGGAGGACCAGCGCAACTGGACGGACGCCTCCTACAAGACGTTCTGCACGCCGTTGCGGCTGCCCTACCCGGTGGAGGTCAGGGCCGGCACGAAGGTGGCGCAATCTGTGACGCTGGGGGTCAGGGAGCAGGGAGCAGGGAGCAGGGGACAAGGGGACAAGGGGCGGAAGACAGGAGGCAGGGCAGAGGGGAGAGGGGTGACGGTGGGAGTGAATCTGGCTGCGCCTGTCCCGCTGCCGCCGCTTGGGTTGGGAGTGGCCAGCCACGGGGGGGCGCTGTCCGAGCGGGAAGTGGCGCGGCTCAGGGCGCTGAGGCTGCATCACCTGCGCGTGGACCTGCCGCTGGCGGACGCGGACTGGGCAGAGAGGCTGCACCGCGCGGCGGCCGAGGCGCAAGCGTTGGGGGTCGTGCTGGAGGTGGCGCTGTTCATTTCTGAGAATGGCGAGGAGGAGTTGCGGCAGTCGAGGGCCGTGCTGGCCGAGGTCAAGCCGCGGGTGGACGCGTGGCTGGTCTATCCGGCGCAGGAACTGTCCGGGGGCGGCTCACCGGTTAGTGAGGCAGTGACGCTGGCGCGCCACTACCTGGCCGGCTATGACCCGGCGGCGCGCTTCGCCGCCGGCACCAACACCGACGTCATCTTTATGCAGCGCTCCCGGCCCCCCCTGCCACTGGTGGACCTGGTGTGCTTTGCCATCAACCCGCAGGTGCACGCCTTCGACAACAGTTCGCTCGTCGAGACGCTCGAAGCGCAGGGAGTGGCCGTGACGAGCGCGCGCCGGTTGGCCCTGGGTAAGCCGGTGATGGTGAGCCCGGTGACGCTCAAGCCCCGCTTCAACCCCTACGCCACCGGCGCCATCCCCCCCACCCCGCCCGGCCAACTGCCCCCGCAGGTGGACGTGCGGCAGATGTCGCTGTTCGGCGCGGCCTGGACG
>DATKWP010000487.1:0-10376 GCA_035529535.1 Anaerolineae bacterium
CTTTCAGTACCCTCTCATCGGGTCGTTGGCCTGAAACCTCAGTCGGTCTTCGCTGAGTGTAGGTCATTTATGATGTCGCTGCCAGCGAAAACGCGTCCTGGGGCTTCGTGTGCGTTCATTGCTCCCCCGTCGAAGCGATGACAAATGGGCGAAAGTGACTGCTTTTCGAAAGTCGTCTGCTGCACCAAAACCGGGGGGAGTTGCGACACGCCCTGCTTCACACGTCGTTACAGAACCGCCTGAATTCGCAGTCGGCGCAGCGTGACGGCCACTCGTTCGGTGGTGGCATCCGCTCGGTCTGCGCAATCAGGCGCATCTGGTGGAGCAGCGCGGCGATTTTCCTGCGTAGCCTGGCCGAGATTGGCACCTCCTCCACGCGGCGCAACGGGATCAGATAGATGAAGCCTCTCCGCACCGGCAGGTGGTAGGTCTCCTCCAACAAGAGTGCATAGGCCGCCAACTGGAGTCTGAAATGATAACCTGGCTGGCGTGCCAGTTTGTAGTCCACCGGGATCAGTTCGGCCTTCGGGGCCGTGACTTCCACCACCTCGTCGACGACGCCCGTCAGCCCCAGCGTCTCCGAAGTGGCCGGAACGTCGAAGCGGCGGTGCCCGTCAATGCCGTCCAGATGGTACGCGTGCAGACTCCGCCGCCGCGCGCGTTCCTTCTCCTCCAGGCCAGCCTCGGCACCCGCCTCCATCTTGTAGGTAGTCGGCCGCACATCGGGCAGGCAGTGGTTGTAGTAGAAGATGCGCGGGCAGTAGGCGTATTGTTTCAGGTCGGTGACGATGAGCAGGTCAACCGCTGCCTCCAGCATCCTGATTGATCTCCCTTCGGCCACGCCAGTCGGTCTCGCAGATCGGGATCAGGCATACCTTGCCCGGCCTGTCCCCCATCCTCTTGCCGATCTTCAACATCAACTCGTCACAGTGCGTGCCGCTAAGTTGGCCCACAAACGCGCTGTACTGGACGCGGTCGAGACCATAGTCCAGGCAGATGTCGGCGACCTTGCTCCGTACCCCGTCGTGGGGGATGTCATACATGAGGATCAGACGTGCGCGCATGGCTACCATCCTGCCTGGAACGCGTCATAGCCCTCGCGATCCCCGCGCAGGAAGGTGGCCAGGTGACGCGCCTGGCTTTGCAGCGCGACGCGGAGTGGCTGGCGCTTGCCCTCATAGCGCACCCCCGCCTCGAGGTGCTCCAGAATGTGGGTGGCCAGGGTCCGCCGCGTCTCTTGCGAAAGCCTCGCGCTCTCATCCTGTTCTACGGCAAACTGCCGGTTCAGCAGCCCAAACACTACACGGTCAACGGCTGCCTGCCGAAACTCCTCGATCAGGTCGAGCACCAGGCTGGGTTTGCCGGGCCGGTCGGCGTGAATGAAACCCGCATAGGGGTCCAGGCCGGCTAGGACAATCGCCCGCTCGACCTGTGCATACAGGATGCCGTATCCGTAGTTGAGCAGGCTGTTGACCGGGTCGGTTGCGCCCCGTCCCTTACGCGCCTGCCAGCCGTACTTCGCCGGGATGATCGCCCGCACGGCGGCCCAGTACTTCTTAGCAGCGTGCGCCTCGGCGGTGAGGACTGTCGGGCGCGCGTCATCACACGTGGGGCCCTCAATGCGACGCAGCTTCTCCTCGTAGTCTGCCACCTCGCCGGCGCAGAGCCGCAACTCCTCCGCGGCCTGTGGCGCGCTGCCGGTGCGCGTCTTTGCCAGGTACTTGAGCGTGGCAGCCTGGTTGCGGATCTTGCCCATCGCAAACGCGATGGCAACATGCTTGCCGCGCCAATCGCGATAGGCCTCAAGTTGGGCGCGGCGGGTCAGGATGGTCCCCGTCAGCCCGGCCGAGTACAGGCTGGCGTAGACCTGGCCCCGCCCGCTAACGAAGTGCACAGGGATGCCGTGCTCGCAGCAGGCCCGTAGCGCATCCGCCGAGATGCTGACGCCCGTGCTGGCAATTGTGACACTGTGCAGGTGCAGCAGCGGTGCCTGAGCCAGCACCTCCCTGCGTTTGGTGATCTTGAGCCGCCCCTGGTATTTGCCGATGTGCGTGCCGAAAGTATCGGCAATCAGGTGCTCAACAATGGCCATGCCTGCCCCCCTTCGTCTTGCGGTAACATCTCAAACCATCCATCACCTTTGACGGCATTCTTGCCTACGTGCAGGCAGGTGCCCCATAGCAGCCAGGGGATGAGGGGCCGCAGCTCGCCGCTGTACGTGGCGTTGCCCATATAGCCCCCTATCGGGATGCGCCTGCCTGTCCGCCCTGAGGTGCTCTCGAGCTCAACCCAGCGTGTCTCGTCGGCCACCAGCCGGATGTGAGCCGCGTGCTCGATCAGCGTCCGGGCGTCCAGCGGCGGGTCGCTGCCGGCGTAGGCGCGCCACAGGTCTATGATGCGCTCAAGCAGGCGCTGAAAGAACGGCTGGAACTGCGCCGAGTGGGCCAGCCGGCCATTGGCTGTGATGCGCGTGGGCGTCAAAAAGCGAACCGTGATCCGGTCAGCGGGCCAGCGCGCCGACTCGCGCTGCACCAGTTCGTGTGTCACGGGGAGGGTAGGCTCCGCCGTGACCGGCTGGTCGGCTTCGCCCATTAGCATAACCTGCTCGCGGGTGAGGGGATTGACGGCCTCGATCCGCCGGACGCTCAATGTGCCGCGCCGCCCCTCATGGATGGGCCGTCCCAGCCCCTCATGCCCCATCTGGAGCACGGCCGTAAGCAAAAACGGGTAGAGGTCGGCGGCGTCCCCGAACAGGCCGAGCCTGAAGATAAGCAAGTCACCCCTCATGTAGGTGGTCTGGCTGTGGAGCGGCGGCTCTAAGACGTAGGGTCGCGGGATGTCGCTTCCCCGGGTGCGGGATAGGTCTTCGGCAGCGACCAGGCGACACACAGGGCACTCGGCGGTATGAGCCTGTCGGGCCGGGTCGCCCGCCGACAGCAACGGCGCGGTGCAGTAGTGCCTGCGCAGCGCGTTGATCAACGCACCGCGCAGCGCGGCCCCCTTGTGCTCGCCCAGCACCACGCGCGTCTCCGTCCGCAGGGTGATGCGCAGGTGGTATGTCTTGAGACCACTCACCGTCCGGCCCTATTCGTGACCAGTTCGTACTGGGTGTAGCCCCGGCTGCTAGCGACCACCCGATAGGGCAGCCCGACGAGGCATGTTAGCCGGTCTTTGCCCGGCCTGATGCGCGCCGAGGTGTAGACGTTCACCTGCTCGAAGGTCAGCGCGGGGCCGCACTCGTCAAGTTGCTGCATCAGACTGGGGTTGGGAATGCGCTCAGGGGGCTCCCTCAGGACGACGACGAACATCTCGGGCAGGGTGTCGGTCTGCCGGGGGGGCGCGGCGATCTGGACGAATCCGCCGCGCTTGCCCAGGTAGTTGACTCCGATCAGCCAGTCGCACACGCGCGCCGCGTCCTCCTCGCGGTCCACCCCAAGCGCGATGCCCAGCGTACCGTCCAGGTGTGCATACTCGCGGTAGCCGATGGTTTTGTAGTATGGCCCGGCGTGTGCGCTGCCCTGTCTCGCCTCGCTGCGGCGCGGCTTGAGGATCTTGGTGAACGTGTTGTTCACCACCACCTCCCGGGCGGGGCGCAGCGCGATGGTGAGGTCGCGCAGCCACTCCCAGTTCGCTTCCGCGCTGCCGACGCCTTCCGTCCGGCAGACCACGTCCACCAGGGCCATCTTGATCGCAAAAGGCGTCGGCACAAGCAGCGTCTTCCCGCCGGAGGATGTGGCCCACGCTGGCTTGAGGCTGAACAGTGCCGTCGCCAGGTAATCAGCCACTACCCACATGTCAGGATCCTCCTGCGTAGCGCAGTTCAAAGGGAGCGGTCTGTTGGATCAGGCGCGTGAAGATGCCCGTCAGGTCAGGCAGCGAGCCGAATTCCTCCAGTCCGATGACACCCGGCTTGACCGGTTCAAGCGCAGCGGCGATGCCCCTAATTTGCGCGGCGTACTCGTCGTTCAGCGGGCTGATGGTTGGCGCTGGCGTGGTGCTGCTGCTATGACTCACGACCCCTTCGACGTTCAGGATGTGCGGGTTCTGCGTGCCGCGCATCGCGCCGTTAGGCTCCAGGAACGAGTAGAGCAGGCTTTCCAGCAGCGCGATATAGCGTCGCCCCCGTTCTTCGCGGTCAATCACGTACTGCTGGGTGATGTCGTTGAAGCCGATGCGGGCCAGCTCGACGTGGGCGACTATGGCATAGACACCGGACGAGGCCGGGCGGTGGAAGATGGCCTGCTGAAGGTTCGCGCCCCGCTGTTCCTCACTGGCATCCTTGGTCCGCCGTGCCTCGCTGCGCTCGCTGGCGTACTTGACGTGGAAGTAGCTATCGGTGACGGTGATTTCCGGCAAGCCCACCATCCAGCCGAACTCGACCACACTCTTGCGCGGCAGCGAGCGTCCGCCCTCAGTGATCAGATTTCCCGCCACATCGTCCAGCGCACAGCGCTGGAGTAACTCGTCGGTAAGCATGACGTCTGTATTGGTCTTGTCCACGACCATTGCGCGATAACCATCATCGGCGGCGATCCGGTTGGCGTTGAACTCACGGCAGCCCGCGCAGAGCGGCAACCCCTTGCGCGCTGCCACCCGGAAGTAGTGCTCCGTCAGGATGTGCTTGAGCATGTCCCCGGAGACGGCATTCGTGTTGTGCAGACGGCCATCCTGCCCGACGATGTTGACCATGCGAGTCTGGATCTGGTTGCCCTCGCCGCCCTCGTTGTTGAGGCTGTGCATGTCGAGGGTGGCACGGGCTGAGATCGAGAGAGAGTATAGGTCAGTCATGATCTTCACTCCTCCTGTTCCCTAGAATCAAGCGCTCTGTTCGTGTCTACCTTCTTCGTGGGGCACACGGGCGTAGCCGTAAGCGATCAGCAGATTACAGACCACTTCCGAGGCATACTGGTCAACCAGCCACATGACCTGCTCGATGTCAGACGTGGTCAGGCTGGTTCGATATGGACCCGGTCTCGTTTCCATCACCTGGGCGTTCTCGGCGTTATACTTGGCCATGAAGTCGCCCAGGGCTGCGACCAATCGCTCCGGCTGGTGGGCTGTCCGTGCCAGCTCGTGGTGCAGGCCGTAGCGCACGTCGTAGCGCCGATCGCCCTGCTGCTTGCGGTATTGGGCTGTGACTGTGCTCTGCCTTATGGCGTACGCCACCTGCTGAAAGCCCTTGTTCTTGACGATCTCATAGAAATTGGTTTGCATGTTCATAAGCAACCTCTCCATTCCTTCCGTCGTCAACTGACGGGCAGGCAGGCCGCTCTCCCGCCGCCCCATGACAAAACCTGCATACTGCGTGGTGAACGCGAAAAACGCATCCAGGTCATCCCCGCTCAGGAAGTCCCGATAGGTCTGGAGTAGCGAGACCTCGTTGCTGTGGCTCTCGTCAAACTGTCGGACGATCTGCTCATGCTCGTCAAGCAGCTCGATAACGCTCCTCACATCATCCGCGTCTCGCACCCACACCCAGCCTGGCAACGCGATGAACGACAGGTTCATCGTAGCAGAGGACCGGCCCAGGTTCTTGTAGAAGGCAGCGTGAAAGCCTCCTACGATGTCGCGCGGGCGGGCGCTGCGCAGGATGATTTGCTGCGACAGCTCGGTGGCCTGGTTTTCCTGTGCATACTTCAGTAGGGCCTTTGTGAAGCGCACGGCGGCGAGGATGTCGAGCCGGATGGCGGTCTCGGAGCCGAGCATGTCCCGCTTGAACCGGCTCATGATCTCGCCCAGGTGGCCGCCTTCGATGGTGCGGGGAGCTAGAGCGTAGCTCTTGCGGTCGCCACCAGCGACCCGTCGTGTCACACCCACCTGGTAGAAACCGACCACCTTCAGCCATTCGAGGAGCCAGAAGCCGTCCACGTTGTCCATGCTCAGCGCGTTGGCCTTGGCCCGGTTCTGGCCTTTGCCCTGGGCTGGGTTGAACAACTGGAGCGTGTTCCTCTTCGACTGGATGCCCCAACCGTTCTCTCGATCAAGGGCCTCCCACTGCTGTAGGGCGCGCTCCACGTCGTTTGGCACGGTGCTGAGCATATCGAGCAGGATCCTCAGCACCTGTGGCAGGGCCTCTTGTGCCTTCCACCAGTTGAGCGCCAGAGCGTTGTGGCCCGCCAGGGCCGCCGGGTTGACGGCCCGCAAGGTATCCCAGTGGGGGTGTGGCGGGTCGGGTGCCTCCTCGGGCCGGAGCTCGCCGCGCACGACGGCAGCACGCTGCTCGCGGGGCAGGGCTTGGAGCCACTCGAAGTAGACTGCCCGTCGGTCTCGGACATCCTCGTAGTCCAGGCACATGCCGTGAGGGAGGTCAGCCAGACTTCCGGCGTTTTTGGCGGTGCGGATGGCCCGGAAAAGGGACATGCTGGTCGCTCCGGCGATAGCGCCGTCGTCAATGACGGGGTTGCAGTCGAGACGGTAGTATGCGCCCTGGTCTTGGATGCGCACAGATGGGCTGGTACGTCTGTCGTCGTAGGCCCGCGTCAGGACTTCACGCAGCAGCGCGGCCAGGCCGTGCACCGCCAGCGCGTCGGCGAAAGGGTCGCCGGACTTGTCCAGAAAGCATGTGCCCAGTGGATGCATGAGATACTCCTTTCTCCTGAACGCTTCCCTGCTGCCCAGATTGCGCTAGTCGGCTGCTTGTGACCCCCATCGCGTCCCGATCTGATCGGCACGGCGCAGGACCCGCACTAAGAGCACATAAGCCAGAAACTCGGGTTCGTCTTCGGGCTGGCTGACGAATTGGCCGAGCTCAATGCCGGGCCGAGGCTTTATGAAGGGCGCGGGAGGGGCTTCGCACTCGCCCAGGCTCACCAGCGTATCAGCCACAATGTCAGGGGCCTGTTTTGTGAGCTCATAGTCGCGGCGATCATTAGCAAAGGGCGCATGGTGGCGCAGAATCGCGGTGCACGCCGCCCGCGCTAGGCCTGGAATGTCACCTAGATAGCGGTCGACTATCATCAGGGAAGCATACGCGCCTTCGCCCGCATGAGTTGCCCTGGGCCAGCGCAGTCGCTCATGTTGGGGCAGGTAGCGATCGGTGTGAGCGATCATGAAATCGTCACACTGGGGATTGGCCGCAATCTGCTGCCATTCGTGGGCACGACCTTGCCACACGACGCTCAACTTCCCCACGTCGTGCAGCAGCACAGCCAGTTCTGCCGCGCGGCGCACCTTGCCCTCCGACCACCTCAAGGCGCGTTCGAGCCGGGAGGCGGCCGCTGCCACCTCCGGCCAGGCGATGTGCTCAAACGCCCGCCACACCAGCCGGACGTGATCCTGGTAGGACTCCAGCCGATACTTGTAGCCATTCGAATCGCTCTCGTCTCGCTGCACCTTCTGAGGCAGGGCGCATTCCCACACGCCGCCCCGGTCCAGAAGCAGTCCGACGTCGGGGCTGTACGTGGCCAGGTCGGGGTGGATGACGACCAGCGCCGCACCGGCCAGGTCTACCCTCCCGTTGACAAACCTGCCCCCGTAGACGCTGCGGTCCTCGTCCTGGTCCTGGTCATCCGTCTCCTCGTAGACGGCAACCAGCGGCTCGGCCTCTCCCTCAAAGCCCTGTGCCCGGTCCAGCAGGCCGCGCAGCGCTCCGTACATGACCTCTGCCGACAGCGAGAAGGACTCCTCGATGCCCAGCGGGTTGGCCAGAAGCTCCCGCCAGTCCGAGTGGATGGTAACGCGGAAGGCACGGATATTGCGGATCAGGCGGGCCGCGCCCGCGCTCTCACCGCGCATCACACTGTACATCTCTTGCCGGTGCAGGCCACTCGTGGCGCCGATCCCCTTGATAATCTCATCGTCAAGTTCGCTATGCACGAAGCTGACGAGGTCTTGCTCGAGCTGGAAGTTGCAGACATTCGCGGAGTTCTCGCACAGCCAGTCCCACGTCCTCGCAAACTGCGTCTTGATGAACCCATCCTCTTTCTCGCGCGGGTTGCCGTAGGGCGCTATCGCCTCCCGCAGATCGAGCACTTCGCTGGTGTCCTGGCGGGGGTCATAGACCTGGCTGTAGACGAATACGTCCCCCTCTTCGCCCCTGTAGCGGGCGCAGCGACCGGCCCGCTGGACAATCGCATTGGCCGGGGCCAGCTCGGTAACCAGCGTCCGGCAGGTGATGTCCAGCCCGACCTCGACCACCTGGGTGGCGACCAGGATCAGGTCGGCGTTCTCGTCGCCATTCTCACCGAAGATTTCGCCAACCTGTTGCTCGCGCTCGCGGCGATCCTCTTTGAGGAAGCGGCTGTGAAGGAGACGCGTGTTGTCGTGCCTGGCCTTGATCTCCTGGTAGAGCGCCTGGGCGCGGGCCACTGTGTTGCACACGACCAGCGTGCGCCCCCCCGTGTGGTGCTCCAGCACGGCCCTTGCCGAGAGTGGCCCGTCAGCCGCATGGTAGCGGCGCGTCTTCCGCTGGGAGGGCAGCTTCTGTATCTCCGCACGTTCGTCCTCGGTGCCTGGCACGATCTCGGCCTTGAGGCGCTCGGCCAGGCTGCCCAGCATCTCTTGGGAGAAGGTGGCCGTCATGAGCACGAAGGGCGCGACGCCGTTCAACTGCCGGAGCACTTCAAGCGTCGTCGGCAGTGTCGAGCGGGGGTCGAACAGGTGGAACTCGTCGAACACCAGGTACGAAGCGACGATCGCCCCGGCATTCAGGTTCGCCAGGCGGCGCGACAAGGAATAGGGGGTTAGCAGGTAACTGCTCAGCACCTGGTCGATGGTGGCGAAGGTGAGGCCTGCCTCGAAGCGGCTATCCTCGGGGCTTTCCCCTGTCAAGATGCTAACCGGAAGGCGGTCGGCGCGGCCAGCTCCCTCAATGATCTCACGCCAGTCTTCCACGAACTGGTTGGCCAGGACACGCCTGGGGACGGCATAGATGCACTTGTGCGGGAACCCCGATTCGACGTGCTCAATGCTGTGTAACAATGGCAGCAAGGCAGCGCGAGTCTTGCCTGCGCCAGTTGGGGCTTGCAGGATGACATTACGCCCTGCAAGGAGCAACTCGGCCACCTTCTTCTGGAATGGATAGGGTTCCCCCACCTCAGTCATCCCCAAAGTAATCACGATAAGTCTGTTCCAGACCATCTCGCAGCGTGTCGCTGCTCGCAGCCCGATGCGTCGTCCATCCATACATCTCCGCCAGTCGCCGCGACTCTCCCACCAGCGCATCCTGCAACTCCTGCGGAGCCAGCACTTCCACGTCTGCTCCCCAGCCGCGTATCCAGGGCAGCATGTCGGTCGTGTCGGCAATCTGGGCCGACCAGCGCAGCCAGCCAGGTCGCTCCGGGTCGGGCCGTTTCTGCTCAGAGGAATGCCAGCGGGTTTCGTTTACGCGATCCACGACCGACGGGTGGAAGCGCAGGATTACCTGCACCACTTCCTCACCCAAGATGATAGACCAGGAATGCCGCAGAATGTCCAGCCCGGGGAAGTCGGGCGGAATCTGGTACTCCTCAGGGGTGAGACTTGCCCGCTGAATGCGCTCCAACTTGTAGGTGCGGACGGCATTCTGCAAACTACTGTGTCCGATGACGTAGGCGGTGTAGCCGATGGCCGATGGTTCGAGGAGGTAGGGGTAGAGAGTGGTCTGAAATGGTCGAGCGCCACGCGGCGCGTAGGTGATCTCCACGGCACGCCGATACAAGTAGCTCTGGACAACGACGCTAAAGACGCAACTGTAGGTTTCATCTCCGGGACGCTCGGCCAGTTCGCGTGCTGCTTGACGGATCTCCTCGCCCAGACCTACATCGGCTGTCAGGACCTCGGCCAGTTTGTACAGCGCAGTTTCGGCAGCTTCGATGCGCTTGTCCGTCTGCTTTACAAACATGCGCGTTGCCAGGTAGAGTGTCATTGCCTGTTCTGGGCTGAGATCGAGCGGACGTAGGCACATCTGACTCGATGTAAGCGGCAGCCACAATCCAGACTCGCGGTAGACCTGACCGGTATACTCCAAGTCGCGCAAGTAATTGTTGACGCTGCGTCTTTGCAGGCCCAGCATCTCGGCGATTTCGGCCTCTGTGAGCCCCTCCGAGTTGGCACGAACTGTCAACAGAACGCGCTCGACCCGTTCCTGGCGTGTTCTCTCTGTGCGCGGCATATGTGATATGTGATATCCCCCCTGATGGCGCGTCTCATCTTCAGTATAAGGCGCGTCTGGAAAAATACGTTCCAATCGGCCCCTAAGTGACTTGTGTGGAGCCGAGGCGACCATGCCTTGTCAGGCTCGAGAACGATGCAGGGAACAACACCCCGCGTGGACCAATCATACCACCAATTCCCTCATAGGAGAAACTGACTGCTCCTCGTTGAGCAATTTGAGGGACTCTTCACAGGGATTGGCGAAGGCAAATGCGAGCCATTCGTCGCGCTGCTGGGCCAGGTCG
>DATKWP010000488.1:0-2746 GCA_035529535.1 Anaerolineae bacterium
CACACAAGGTCACCCCCCACATGCTGCGCCACTCGTTCGCCACCCACATGCTCGATGGGGGGGCTGGGCTGCGCGAGGTCCAGCAATTGCTGGGCCACGCCAACATCTCCAGCACTCAGATCTACACCCAGGTTTCCACCCGGCGCAAGCGAAAAGCCTACGACGAGGCTCACCCGCGAGCGTAGCCAGGTAATCCTGATCCACCGTCGCCACAAGGAGGCACTATGAGTTACGTCGGCCAACTACTCGCGTGCAACGAACGCATTGTGCGGGTCGTGCGTGACCACTGGATCACGCTGTTGCCCACGATCCTGGTGGACGCGGCCATCGGCATCGTCATCGCCGCCTGCTCGATACTGGGCATCGTCCTCTCCCCACCCTGGACCTGGTGTGGCTTCCTGCTGCTCCTGGCGCCTGCCGTCCACCTCGTGCTCCGCATCTGGGCCTGGCGCAGCGAACAGCACGTCGTCACCAACCGGCGCATCATGCAGGTCGCCGGGACGTTCAGCAAGCGGGTGTCCGTTACGGCGCTGGAGAAAATCAACGACGTGTTGATGGAGCAATCGGCGCTGGGCCGCCTGCTCGGGTTTGGCAACATCCAGATCATCAGCGGTTCCGAAAGCGGCATTGACACCTTCCGGCGCATCGCCGACCCCATCGGGTTCAAGAACGAACTGTTCAATCAGAAGGAAGCGCTCGCCAAACTGGACATCTTCGATGAACGGGTGGGGCGTGTGCTGACTGCGGAAGTGCCCCAATCCAGCGACGTCCCTGAACTGATCGGTGAATTGGACGAACTGTGCCAGAAGGGCATCATCACCGGCGCGGAGTTCGAGGAGAAGAAGCGGCAACTGCTGGCCAAAATCTAGCCTGTTTGTCTGTTTACGACGGACCACACTCCGCCGCCGAGCAACATCTATCCGTTGACGGCGGACCACAGTCCGCCGCCGAGCAACATCTATCTGCTTACGGCGGGCCACAGTCCGCCGCCGAGCAACATCTATCCGCTTACGGCGGACCACAGTCCGCCGCCGAGCCGTAAGAGGAGAGACCATGCCTGAATATTTTTCACGGTCCCACTTTGAGGCGGCCGCTGCGGTGATTCGAGAACGAACCCCACTTCAGCCCAGGGTTGGCCTGATCCTGGGCTCCGGCTTGAACGCGCTGGCCGATGCCGTCGAGGAGCACGTCGCCATTCCCTATCGCGAGATCTCCCACTTCCCCGCCTCGACCGTGGAAGGGCACGTGGGCCGGCTCGTCGTGGGCCGGTTGGAAGGGCAGCGTGTGGCGGTGATGCAGGGGCGCGCTCATTACTACGAGGGCTATTCGATGGCCGAGGTTACCTTCCCGGTGCGCGTGATGCAGGTGCTGGGCATAAAAGTCCTCATCGTCACCAACGCCGCCGGCGGCCTGAACCCCGCCTTTCGTCCGGGAGACGTCATGCTCATCACCGACCACCTCAACCTGATCGGCATGACCGGCCTGAACCCGCTGCGCGGTCCCAACCTCGACGAATTCGGGCCCCGTTTCCCCGACATGTCGCGGGCCTACGATGCCCGGCTGCGCGCCCTGGCCAAACAAATCGCCGCCGGCGCGCACGTCCCCTTGCGCGAAGGGGTCTACGTCTGCCTGGCCGGTCCCAGTTTCGAGACCCCCGCCGACCTGCGCTTCCTGCGCCTGAGCGGGGCCGACGCCGTCGGCATGTCCACCGTGCCCGAAGTCACGGTCGCCCGGCACGGCGGCACGCGCGTGCTGGGGCTTTCCGGCATCAGCAACGCGCTACCGGTCGAGGGAGCGCCGCCCGTGGAGACCACCCACGAGGAGGTGCTGGAGACGGGCCGGGTCCTGGTACCCCGGCTGGAGACCATCATTCGCGGAGTGTTGAAGGCGCTATGACGATCCTCCTCCGGTGGCTGGTAGACCGCTCCTGGATCTTTTACGCGATATGTGCGGTGGGCATCGTCATCTACTTCCTGCGTGTGCTGTCTGCCCGGCGAGAGCGCAACCTGGCGATGTTTACGCTCGAACGGGAGACGGCCACCGCCCGCCTGATCCAGGCCAGCACGATGGTCCTCGTCTTCGTGGCCATCGGAGCGATCGTGTTCGTCAGCACGACGTTTATCTTGCCGACCCTGCCGATCTACGGCGCAGGTACGCCGTCTGCGACCCCCACCTTGTCGGCAGGCGTGCAACCTTCCACACCTGCCGCCACGCCAGCGCCCAGCCCCACGCTGGGGCTGGTGGTGCCCACTGAGGTCTCCACTGGCGTGGTGGTACCTTCCCTGCCCCCGCCGGAGCCAACCGAGGCTCCCACGCCGGCGCCGGCCGAAACCCCAGTGGGTGCCATCTCAGGGGAGGTCCGCGTCCAGTTCAGCAATTTTGCCGAACTGGTGGGCTATAGCCTGCTGACGGCGGACGTCACCGCGGCCCAGCCGGTGCCCCTCACCCTGTATTGGCGGGCGCTGGAAGGGGTCAGCCCGGTGAACTATGAGGTGTTCACCCACTTGCTGGCGGAGGATGGGCACATGGTCGCCCAGCACGACGGCCCCCCGGCCGGTGGCACCCGCCCCTCCACCACCTGGACGCCAGGCGAATCCATCGTGGACCCTCACTCGATGGCGTTCGGCGACCCCGCCTACACGGGGCCGGCCCGCATCGCCGTCGGCCTGTACGATCCCGCCACCGGGCGGGTCCTCACCGTCACGGGCGACGATCGCGTCGTCCTGCCCATCACCATCAACGTCCT
>DATKWP010000489.1:0-3390 GCA_035529535.1 Anaerolineae bacterium
GGCTGCAAACGTTCAACGCCCTGTACGCGGTGAACACGCACCTGATCATGGCCGCCTCGACCGTCATGGTCATCCCCTGCATCATCATCTTCTTCTTCAGCCAGCAGATTTTTACGCAGGGGGTGGTCATCAGCGGAGTCAAGGGATAATAGCAAATCTGCAAATCGCAAATCGCAAATCGCAAATCGCAAATCGCGAAAGGAATCGCATGGCTGCTGCCGCCACCCCCGCTGTTCCAGCCGCCAGTATCGCCGACATCAGATTCAGTCGCCAGGCCGGTTCCCCCCACGGCAGACGGATGAATAGCGATCCTAGCAGCAAATAGGTAGGAAACCCTGGAGGATGGGGAATACTGCCCCGTGCTACGGCTGTCACCAGGTCACCACTATCTGCCCCGTAGTGGGCCCAAGTGAGAGAGGGAGCCAGCGTCAGCAGGTAGACGATCAGCATAGGAGCAAAGGCCCCCACTCCCCACAGCGGCCATTTCCTTGCCACCTTCACTTGATTGCACTCTGATAGATCGTTCATACAATCTCAGCGGGCCTTATCCCACGTCACAGGTTGCGCTCCCGTGATGTAACGCCGGAAACCGGCTATGGCCACCGCGTTAGTGAAGCAAAAATAAAACACGGCATGAAGCGGGCCATAGTGCACTCCGCGCCGCGTGAGTGCATACCCCAGCAGCGCGACAGCATAGAAGGCAGTCTGCATCAGAAAGGTAAGCCGGTAGAACGGCAACCCCAGCAGGAACAGATTGAGTACGTAGACTACCGGCAGCAGAAAGGGTGTAACTGCCCAACGCAACATCCGGTGCGAGAGGTACTGCCATGCTATCCGTCCATACGCCGGCTTGACCAGGCCAGATAGCCGCCGTATCGCCTGGAATCCGCCGGCTGCGTTACGGGCGCGTCGTCGCCATTCTCCTTCCAGCGTAGGTGATGGCTCCTCTGTAACAAGTGCCTCTGGCTCGTACACAACCCGCCAGCCCGCCTCTACCAAGCGGAGTGAGATCACAAAGTCATCCAACAGTGTGTCCAGGGGCGGTGGCTCAAACAGGCAACGGCGGATGGCAAACAGTTCTCCTGCCGCACCCATGACGGAACTGAGCGCACTATCGCAGCGCTTGAGGAAGGACTCGTAGCGCCAGTAAAGGCCCTCTCCTCCGCCCAAAACTCGCTTCTCACCTGCCACGCCGCCGACCGATGGATCGGCGAAGTTGCGCACGAGCGCTCGCAGCGCCCCCCGCTCGATCATCGCGTTGGCGTCGGAGAAGACGACGATCTCGTGCTCTACCTGCGGCATCACACGATTGATGGCCGCCATCTTTCCCTGGCGCTGGGGCTGGTGGTACAGGCGCACACCTCGGCCAGCATAACTGGCGACGATGTCAACAGTCCTGTCATTCGAACCGTCGGTGACCACGACGACCTCCAGCCATTCCGGCGGGTAGTCCAAAGCAAGGCTGTTTTCGATTTTGCGGGCGATGACAGTGGCTTCGTTATATGCAGGGATGAGCAACGTGACCCCTGGCGTGATCTCTGCCTGCCGGACAGGGCGACGCAAGCAGCGGGCCAGCAACCCGATCAGCAGCGGGTAACCCAGGAACGTGTAGAGCAACGCCGCCACTGCCAGCCAAAAGGATACCCGGAGCAAGGTCAGCACGTCACGACTCCACTGTGCCCTTGGGTATGCCCCATAGCGACACTCCCAACCGCCAGGCCACAGCAGATCCCATCGCCATAGGCACGCCGATCGAAATCAGATGCAGGATGATTGCGTACGAGAATGCCTTGGGCCCATGTACTCCAAAGACAGCCAGCGCCTGAACACATAGATAGTGGAACACGCCGATACGCCCAGGCGACGATGGGACAGCGATCCCTAGTTGGAGAACGACCAGGAGGAAAAGGGCTGCCAGGACTGATGGTCGCTCACCTACCGCCCTGAGCAACAAATAGTTGACTGTGCCGTACAGTAGCCAGATCAACGCCGACCATGCCAGCGCAGGCACTAGTTGTGCTGGTCGCCCAAGGATATCCAGGCTGAGCAAGAGTTGACCTGCCAGACTCAGGACGCGCCGTACCGAAGGATGACGCCAGCGTGCCGCCGCCCGCTCCAATACGCGGGCGGCCCACCGTCGCCCAACCACCAACACCGCCACGGCCGCCAGCGCCAGCGCAGAGGTGACGACGAGCACGTGCCCCGATCCTCGCCACCAAGCCGGCAGTGCTGCCTGTGAAAGCAACAATACGACCGGCATAGCCAACATGAGCAGATCGAGTGCTTTTTCTACCGCCAAAGTGCCCAGCGCATAGACTGTTCCTCCCGTGTCCACCAGGGCTGCTCGCGCCAGGTCGCCGAGACGCGCCGGGGCCATGACATTCACTGCCTGCCCAATCAGTAGCGCGGCGGTCAACCTTGCAAAGGAAGGGACGTGATGTTGACGAAACATCAGCCGCCAGCGCACGGTGCGGAGCAGCACACTCGCCAGATTTAGCAACAAAGCCGCAACGGCCAGCCAGTAATTCACCTGGGTCAGGGCCATCCACACGCCGGCCCAATCCATGGTACAAACCAGCCACACCAGGCAGATCAGGCTCAGCAATACACCCAGCCAGGGCCGAAGATTCGCAAAGCGGGTGCGCGGACGCGGCCTCCCCTCTACAGCCGGTAGACCTTCGTTCAATACGCCCCCTCCCCTCGAATCACAGCCCAGATGGTCATCAACAAGATGCGTAAGTCAAGCCAGATAGACCAGTTGCGGATGTAGTACAGGTCGTCCTCCATGCGCAGTGCATAGTCGGCATGCTGGCTGCGGCCGTTTACCTGCCACCAGCCCGTCATGCCCTGGGGAACAGCGAAGCGCTTGCGGTGCCACGGTTCGTACCTTTCAACCATCCAGGGGAGTTCGGGCCGTGGCCCGACCAGGCTCATGTCGCCTTTGAGCACGTTAAAGAGTTGGGGCAACTCGTCAATGCTGAAACGACGCAACACGTGGCCCACGCGGGTAATGCGGGCATCATCGGGCTGCTTGACGAAGAGGGGAGGACCCTGGTCTGTTTCTTGCACCAACTGTTGTTCTTCAGCCTCGGCCCCCACGCGCATAGTACGGAATTTGAGCATGCGGAAGGGGCGCCCTCCGTCACCGATGCGCTGCTGGTGAAGGAGGACCGGGCCGGGCGAATCAATGCGCACCGCTACTGCGGCTGCGAGCATCAACGGGGAGAGCAGCACCAGTGCCAGACTACCTACCACCAGATCGAAAAGACGCTTCACGACGCGGTCGGGACCTTCGATGGCTGGCTCACGCAGGCCGATGAGCGGGATGCCAGCAAATTCCTCCACTGAGGCCCGGATGAAGACCAGGTCCAACACGTCGGGTACGACGCG